>PSRI01000156.1 GCA_003175935.1 Bacteroidota bacterium | reverse complement strand
TGTGCAGGATCAATGGTTCTGGCAGTGTACAGATAACCATCAGGCTCCTGTGCATTTTTGATCATGGCAATCAGCGAATCGAGATAAGCTTCTAAAGCTTTGTCAGGATGCACGGCCAGTGAAAAAGATGCTCCTTCAATTGTTTTATAAATATCCGTGTCGTCGAAAGGATAAGTAGTGCAGAATTTGCCACTGTGTTTTGCGGCCATTTCAAAATTCTTCATTCTTCCCGTATTCTTGCATCGTTCAAATGAAGCAGGAATGGTAACTGTTCGGTTTGTTTCAATTCTTGGGAGCCAAAAATTGTCTGTAAGTTTCACCTGGGTGAATGGCACGGTGTGAATGGGGTAGTCCTTTTGCTGAGCCTCTGCAGATAAAGTGAGGACTCCCACAATAGTTAGGAGAAGCGTTTTCATAACCGTTGATTTATTATTAATTTTTTATGGTCCTGCATCCGAATATTCTTCCGGCAGTTTTGCCCGGATACGCCTGAATTCTTACAACCACTTTTGTTTTTCCTTTTATTATTTCCTGGGGAATAGGATATATCTTATCATAAAATACTCCGGTCTTGCCTTCATTCAATTCCTGCGTGGCGATTTTGACTCCGTCAATTAAGATATCAAATATCCTGTTTTTGTCGTCGCCAATATAGGTGCAAAGCAGATTATTTGTCGTGGAAGAGTCAACTTTCATATCAAATGAAAAAAATCCACCATCTCTTACTTCTCTTCCGGTGCGTCCCAGGGCATCACTTGTGTATGATTTTTCAGTGGCCTGAAAATTGTGGTCTCTTTCGGGCTGCATTTCTCCGAGGCGCATAATGTCGATTGTTTTTTCTTCAATTTCTTTTTGCCTTTTTTTCTCTGCTTCATATTCCGCAGCTCTTGTGTTCCATTCGGCATTTGTAAAATAATCCCAATAAACACTGTAATGCTGGTCGTAAACAGTATAAAAAGGAGAGAGCGTCGCATTAAAAGGTTTGCCGACACCCTCCATGGTAAATGTGAGAGGCTGATCTGGAACTGGTTTCAACCATTCCGCAACATTTTTATTTTCTGTAAGAAGTACCGGCACTCCATAAACCGGATCAGGCATTTCCTTTCCAAGTTTTCCAGCCAGCACCAACGGTCCATATAAAAATGCAATGCGATTAGGATTATCGGGCATTGCTTCTGTATAAAGATCCATAGGCAATTCCATTTCAACCCGATCATCATTATTCCATGTGCGATTGATTACAAAATATCCCTGATCATTTTCTTTTGTTTCAAAAATTTTTCCATTCAATTTTATTTTTACTGATCCCTTTGCCCAGGCAGGATGGCGCAATTTGAGTGCAAATTTTTGAGGGGATTTTGATCTGATAGAAAATTTCACCAAATTTTTTACGGGGAAGGAAGTCTCCTGCTTTATTAATATTCCTTTTTCTTTCCAGTTTAATTCAGATGCGATAAATAGATTTACCAGTAGTGAAGCATCATTTCCTTCATAATATATACCTTCTGTGTATTTGCTGTGATTCTCCATACCGCTTCCAACGCAACAGGTGAAGGTATTGAAAGAGTCACTAAATTCCTTTTGCGTGCCCATCCTTAACGGAACAAAATAGCACATCATACCATTGGTTGGATTTTGGGAGGCAAGGATATGATTGTACAATGCCCTTTCATAATAGTCGACAAACTTTGAATTAGGTTGCCAGCTAAAAAGATGACGTGTTAGCTTGAGCATATTGTAAGTATTACATGTCTCGCAAGTATTGTCGCTCAACCTGTCACTTAGTTTATCTTCTTCTCCACAATATTCATAATTACTGTTGCCTCCAATTACATAACTATGGTGGTGTACCATGGTTTGCCAAAAGAATGCTGCTATCGTGCTGTCTTCCGCGCTGCCCGTAAGTTCATATCTGCGTGCGCAACCTATAGCTTTGGGCACATTGGTATTGGAATGTTTGCCGGGCATGGGATCAATTTGTTTGGCAAGCTGCCCCAGCACAAATTTGTCGTGGAATTTATAAGAAAGTTCAAGATATTTTTTAGTTCCGGTGATCGAATACAAATTCACTAACACATCATTCATTCCTCCGTACTCGCAATTAAGCATTTTGAGTAGCTGCTCCTCATTGAGATTCTTCAATGTTTTTTCTGTCCAGTCAGCCATTCCTTCCACTATGGTAAGAGCGAGTTTATTGTCACAATACAAATACGCATCCAGCAGGCCGGCCATTAATTTGTGCACCGTATACCAGGGCGACCAGCCCCCATTCAGGTCAAACCCTGAAGAGCGGATTTGACCATTTGCAAGCTTGCCAAATATTGAATCTTCATTGGGGATGGCACCTACATAACCGGTTTTTCTGGCGTCCTGAAATTTCTTTAATTCCCCAACAATATAATCCACTCGTGTTTTGAACTCACGGTTACCAGTAGATGCAAACATCATTGAACATGCAGATAGGTAATGACCCATGGTGTGGCCAGATAATCCTTCACTTTCCCAACCTCCATACACTTTTCCCTTATCAGGCAGTCCCGCGTTTGTATAAAACCTATGTAACAGCCTGTTTGGCTCGATAACCAACAAATAAGCAGAATCCATTTGCATGGTATGCCTGAATGGCCCATCCAGTAATCTTATATCTTTTAGATTGAATGCATATGCTTTTGGCTTAATAATCGGGCCGACTTTAATCTTAATATTGTTTTTTTCGGGGAGATAAGATTGCGATTTCCCAGGAATGCATAAACAAATAGTGGAATATAAAATCGCGCAGGAGAACTTTGCAAGATTCATTTGGACTGACTGGTTAATTGTTTGATCAATGCTGTTTCATTGGCATCGTAAGGAGATCCATCCTTTCTGAAAATATCATGGAACCAAACCTTCGGTTCCGATCCATCTGGCATGGGCTTGCTCCATTCGTAAATAGTATTGCTTTTTCCAGAAACGAATCCCCAATTGATTGCTCCTACATGATATTTTTTGAAGATGGGAAGATGAGTTTCAAATTTGCTTCCTCTGGTTCGTGCCATGTATTCAGAACAAATGAGGGGCCTGCCTAATTTCAATTTATCGGTGATTTCTTTTTCCAGACTTGCAGAATCATTATAGTTATGAAAAGTTATTACGTCAGAACTCTCCAACTGAAAATCATTCAGCACATTATTATCGTACCAGGTTGCGCTTGTCAGCGGTTGAGATGGGCGAACTTCCCAAGCCCAAGTAAATACTTTCCTTAATAATGGCAGCGAACTCAAATTGTAATTACTGTTTCCGGGTTCATTATATAAGTCCCACATCAGAATTCTGTCATCTTGCGCAAAACTCATCAACACATCTTTTACGTATTTTTCAAGGTATGGCCATTGTGTTGAATCGTTGTGAACTGTTTGCGAAGGACTTCGAACCCATCCACTGTTGTGAATACCGGGTTTTGGATCTGGTTGTTTGCCAACTTTAGGATCGGGGTTCCAGCAATCGTCAAAAACAGTGAAGAGAATTTTTATTTTGTGCCGGGATGCGATCTCTAAAAATTGACTCATTCTCTTCTTAAATCCATCAGGATCTTCTTTCCATGCGAGATCGTGAAGATAGACACGCATTACATTCATACCTATTCCCTGTGCATAGCCCAATTCCCGATCAATCGTTTTTTCATCAAAGCTTTCGGCCTGCCAAAGTTCGAGTTGATTAATTGCAGTACTTGGTAAAAAATTGCTTCCAACTAACCAGCCTTGATTTTTGTACCAATCATTTGCTTTTTGTTTCGACCATATTTGCGGTGATTGTGCAAATAATATCGAGCAAATAAAAATACCTGTCAGTATTAAAAACGACTTCTTCATATTTTGGTTGATGAAAATTTAATCTTACTTCTCGTTGGATCCCTGCCATTTCACCTGAAGCATCTTGATGAAATATCCGCCTACAACACTTCTAGCCTGAAATCCTACCTGTTTGCCATTGGTAGTTTCATGCCAGTCGCTCAAAGGAACTCTTGTCGGTGTTTCAGTTGCGTATTTATATACGGGTTTTACTAATGCTTCAAAATCTTTTGAATTATTTGCAAGAGTTGCAGTCCACAAAATCCAGTCACTCTTTGTATAAGTTTTGCGGCTGTCCAGCGGCAGTCCGAATTCGTTTTGTTTAGTGAGATAATATTTTATTTCCTTGTTGTATACTTCATCTTTAAAAAGATCGAGATCCAGAATTTTATCCCAAACCAGGTTATATTTCTGGCTCCAGGTTCCTTTTTTGTCGAATGTGAGAGAATAGTGATTGCCGTCGGCCGCCATGGTGAGCCATTTCTTCGCATAGTCCTTAGCGATACCCTGATATTTATTCGAAGTTGCGGTATCGCCCTGCATTTTGGCAATGCTGGCATATGCTGAGATTCCAACAATTGCCTTCAATGAAAGATTTGCATTACGCGCAAGATGTCCTGCAAAATCATCCGTGCACAATTGATTTGCCGGATCCAATCCATCCTTCACAAGGAATTCTACCCATTTGCTCAGACTTGACCAGTGCTTTATACCGTAATCACCTTTACCCTCGGCTTTGCAAATAGCGGCGGTGAGGATAATCATATTACCAGCCTCTTCCACAGGCATGTCTTCGGGATAGGTCTGACCATTTGCAATGGGATAGGTTCCTAAATCATGTGCAGGAAATGGTTTTTTCCATTTGCCACTCTCACTGTAATAGAAAATTCCATTTAGCATTCCTTTTAATAAATCCGGATTGTAAACGAGGTAGAGTGGAGCAGATGGATAGGTGACATCAACAGTATTGATTGAACCGTTGCTGAAATTTTCTTTTGACAAAAACAAAATATCTCCCGAAGAGCTTTTCGTAAGTTTATGGGCGGCTATAGATTGACGATAGGCAAGCACACAAAGTTTTGCATAAGTATCTCCACCTGCCTGCACTGCATCCGCATACATTTTCTTATCGAATGAATCGCATTTGGCGCGAACAGACTGAAATTCTGCTGCAGATTTTTTCAGCACCCCATCAATTGATTGTCCGCTAAGTTTCCACCATGGTTTAAGATCCTGATTGAAATACTGAATACTATAAAGATCATCGTACGCTACCATCATGAAATGCTCTTTTCCCTGCTCTTCAGGGCTACTCAAATCCCAAATTGTATTGAGGAAATGTTCAAAGCCTGCGGAACCTTGTGAACCTGGGGAAACCTTAAATTTCCCGGCTTCATTAAATTCTTTAATAGTTTGCTC
>PSRI01000099.1 GCA_003175935.1 Bacteroidota bacterium | reverse complement strand
TTTTGGCTCGGGCCCTTTCAACTCAACCAACATATTTAATCAAAATATGCAACCAGCTCACCAGGCATTTCCTTCAATTAATCTCAAACTCAAAACTGTAAAGAACTTGAAAAAAAATACACTCTACCACCCCATTTTTTGGGAAGGCAAAGGTAATGGAAATCTTTAAATGCAAAAATTTTGAGAATTAATTTTTTAGAGACAAAAATCCGGTGTCAAAGAGAAGGAATTATAACAAAATTTGGTAATCTATTAAAACAAAAAAAGTCCCGCGATTGCGGGACCTTTACTATGCAGCTTGCTTTTCTTTTTTTCTTTTAATCTGACCAATTATACAATCTAACGCATTGTCAAACGATTCTTCAAATGATTTCGATGACTCTTTTACAAAAAATTCATACCTGGGAATTTTCACTTTAATCTCTGCTACTTTGTCTTTGATCTGGTGCACCACATTGTCGAGTTTTAAATAAACATCAATCGTCGTAATTCTGTCGTGAAAGTTATTCAGCTTCCGAATCTTTTTGTTTACATACTCAAGCAACTTTGAATCGGCGTCAAAACGCACCGTCTGAATGTTTACATTCATAATAATCCAGTTTAATTCGGTGAACAATAAATTAAAGAACTTTTTGCTTTTGCCTATAGGGACAGGGAGCTTATTCGTTCCAGATGAAGTTATGATTTTGAGGCAAATTTTTCAAATAAAATTTTATTGTGTAAGGGGATTTTTTTTAATAAAAATTCCTAAAAAAATATTACGCCTTGGGATGCGCTTTCTTGTAAATATCTTTTAATTTATCAATGGTATTATGCGTATATACCTGGGTCGAAGCCAGGCTAGAGTGTCCAAGCAATTCCTTAACTGCATTGAGATCAGCGCCATTATTCATCAAATGAGTTGCAAAGCTGTGCCGAAGTGTGTGTGGACCCTTCTTCTCAATCGTTGTTACCCGCGAGAGATATCCTCTCACAACTGAGTAAACATATCTTGTGTTCAGTTTTTTTCCCTGCTCGTTTAGCAGAAAAAAATCATGATCAGTTTGTTCCTCTAAATTTTCACTTGCTGACAGATAATATTCAATTCTTTTGATTAATTCCGGCGAGAGAGGAATGATCCTCTCCTTATTTCCTTTACCCAACACTTTAAGGTTTGAGTTAGATAAGTCGAGGTGCTGTTTTTTGATATTTACAAGCTCGCTCACACGAATACCCGTTCCATACAATGTCGCCAGTATCATCCTTTCCGTCTCTCCCTGCCAGCCTTCAGAGAATTGAGTATGCACAAATAAATCTTCGGCTTCATTTTGATTAATGAATGCAGGTAATCGCTTACTCATCCGCGGCGCAACTACAGTAGTCATCGGACTTTGCTCTAACTTTCCCATCCTCAAATGGAACTTGAAATATGATTTGAGTGTTGAAATCTTCCTGTTGATACTTTTGGCCACATTTCCGTGCTCTTTAAGGTCAACCAACCAGGATTTAACCAGGGGGGCATTGATTTCTTCGATGGAGACCCTTCCAAATTTGCGGTTTAAGAAATCGTAAAACTGAAAGAGATCATTTTGATAGGCTGTCGTGGTAAGCTGAGAATATCTCTTCTCAAACTTCAGATAATCAAGAAATTCTTGTATACAGGTTTCAGGAGATCCAGACATAAAAAACGGTAGCCATAAAGTTATAAAACTCAATGGCTACCGTAAAATCTATTTATTAAGCGGGATTATTTAATGTCGATCTTGCCGCTAACGATGTTCTGCTTGTAGATTGCCTTCAATACCTGGCCACGGCGTCTAACCGATGGCTTCGTGAAAGACTGGCGCTCACGCAACTGCAAAAGGATTTTAGCCTTTTCAAACTTCTTCTTATACTTTTTAAGCGCTTTGTCTATATTCTCGCAATCTTTTGAATCAATGATTAACATATATTATATACCTCCTTTAAGGCTTTTAAGGAGCGCAAAGATAATCGATTATTACTAATATACAAATCAGAATGGCAAAGTTGGTTAATTTGCATTCATGTTCACCGGTATAATAGAAACTTTAGGCTCCATCAGGGAAATCAAGACAAAGGATACGAATAAAACCTATTGGATCGAATCAAGCCTGGGCCCAGAACTCAAAGTGGACCAAAGCCTTTCCCACGATGGAGTTTGCCTCACGGTTGAAGAAATCAAAAACAATCTTCACAGGGTTACGGCTATTGCTGAAACTTTACATAAAACAAATTTGGGAACCTGGAAAACAGGAGATGTGGTAAACCTGGAGCGTTGTCTTAAACCAGGAGACCGCCTCGATGGACATTTTGTCCAGGGTCATGTAGATACAACGGGAACTTGTACCGGAACCAGCAATATGAACGGTAGCTGGAAATATACCATTCAATTCCCTGAAAAATTTGCCGGCCTGCTTATTGAAAAAGGCTCGATATCGCTCAATGGCATCAGTCTCACGATTTTTGATCTCACACAAAAAGAATTTTCAGTTGCCATCATCCCATACACTTACGAACATACGAATTTGAAAAAACTCGCAAAGGGGGATCGCGTTAATCTGGAATTTGATATGATTGGAAAATATGTAAACAGGATCACACTCATCCAAAATAAAACTGAGCCTGTTGAAAACAGCAGAAACACATACTGATCTTATTAATAATCCGCTCGACGAGAAAAATTTTCGCAGTATACGTCAATCTCTGCTAAATAAAGCCGGGGTCAATTACGCCGATTTCAAAAAATCACTGACTCCAAAATATGGCAAAGTTTGGTTTGACATATTCCTGGGATGGCTATTATTGATTTCCATTTTTGTTTTATCAGCATTTGCATTTGAAAATAGTGGCCTCCTTCTTCGAATGGTAGTCCTTATCATCGGCGCTGCATTCGGAGGTTATATGATTGCATACCTCACTAATTTCTTTCACGAAGCCGCACATTTTAATATTTCAAAATCGAGGACAAAAAACGATCAGCTTGCGAATCTTTCCATCGGTATTTTATTAGGGCAGGGCATAAAAAATTATAGGATTATTCACTGGGAACACCATAAGAACCTGGGGCAACCCACAGATATGGAGATCAGTTATTTTGAGAGCCTGAGCCCTGCTTTCATTCTCAAATCATTATTTGGAATCAGGGTTTTCAAACTCCTTAGTGCCAGGAATAATTTCCTAAATGCACAATCCGTAGAAAAACTTAAAGAATTAAAAAGAGAGGCACTCGTACAACTTATTGTTGGTTTCTTATTTCATGTACTTGTTTTGTCGGTTTTTGTTTATTTCAGACAATGGTGGATGATGGCTGAATGGATAATTGCCGTTGGATGTTTTTACCCTTTGTTCAATTCCCTTCGCCAATTATTAGAGCACAGGAGTGATGATGCCCACAAGGAAGAAAACTATCGGGAAATTTCTCACGGCCAGCATACAAGATTATTTGGCAATAATCCTTTTCAAAAGTCTTTTGGGAGTGCAGGATTTAATAAACATTTGCTTCACCATCTCGAACCAAATATTTCTTATACGCGACTGAATGATCTCCAAAAATTTCTGGAAGAATCAGATATTGGAGAGTCTGTAAAACAAAAAAGAACAAGCTATACAATAACCTTTTTCACGCTCTTCAACCGTTAATGAACAGCCAGCCCGAATCAATATCATGTTCTCTATGCAACAAAACCAATACTGAGTTTTATGCATCCGCAAAAGATGTAGAATATTTTACTTCAGAAGATTCATACTACTATTTTTTATGTAAGGAGTGTGAAGTACTTTTCATTCATCCGGTCCCATCAGACAAACTTGATGTAATATATCCTGCCAACTATTATTCCTTTCAGGATGAGAAAAAAGGATTTGCATTCAAAATCAAAAACTATCTCGACAAGAAATTCTTTAAGAAAATATTCAGGGAAATAGAGCCGGCCACGATCTCAATACTGGATATCGGCGGGGGGACAGGATGGCTTTTGAATGAAATAAAGAAATATGAAAACCGTGTAAGATTTACGCAGGTAGTGGACATAAATGAAGAAGCAGGAGACCAGGCAAAATCTGCAGGTCACGAGTATTTCTGCGGTACAATTGAACAATTTCAGACTGAAGCCAAATTTGACGTGATTCTGCTGCTCAATTTAATTGAGCATGTGCAAGACCCGCTGGAAACGCTTAAAAAATGCAGGGCCCTGCTTAAGCCCAATGGAATAATAATTTTGAAGACTCCAAATTATTTGAGCCTGGATGCTAAAATATTCCGCGATAAGAATTGGGGTGGATACCATTGTCCGCGTCACTGGACAATTTTTAATAAGTCAAGCTTTACAAATACTGCAAGCAATGCAGGATTGAGGATAAAAAAATTTTATTACACCCAGGGTGCACCTTTTTGGACAGTAAACGTATTGTATTGGTTATATAGTAAAAAACTCATTCAGGTTGGAAGGCAGCGACCTTTGGTAAATCATCCTTTGTTCGGTGTAATTAGCAGTCTGTTTGCATTATTTGATTTTTTGAGAAAACCATTTGCCCCCCTTTCGCAAATGTTTTTTATACTTACAAAATGAAACGCGAAACTTAATTGTTGAGTGTGGTATTCATAATAGAATTAAGAAATGAATAAGGTTGTGGATATTTCCGTTGTTGTTCCTTTATTAAACGAAGAAAAAAATCTTCCGGAATTACTGGAGAGGTTGAATATCGTATTGGGAAGTATTAGCAGCAGCTATGAGATCATTCTTGTAAACGATGGAAGCAGCGACGGCAGTCTTGCAATAATTGAAAAAGAGGCTAACCGCAACGGCCACCTGAAATATATCAGCCTCAGCAGAAATTTTGGACACCAGATTGCGATTTTTGCGGGTCTTGAAAAAACCTGTGGTAAACTCGTGGTGCTCATTGATGGGGATTTGCAGGATCCACCCGAAACAATCAGGGACTTACATACGAAAATTATTGAAGGATATAATGTTGTTTATGCCAGAAGGGCCTCGAGAAAGGGCGAAGGTGTTATGAAAAAGGCAACTGCAAAATTGTTTTATAGAATTCTAAACCGGATCACTTATGTTCATATTCCCGTTGATGTTGGAGATTTTAGAATTATGGACAGAAAAGTTGTGAATGAAGTTTTGAAAATGAAAGAACCCAATAAATTCCTGCGTGGCCAGATTGCATGGTTGGGCTTAAAGGAATCTTACCTGGAATTTGAACGGGATAAGAGAAAAGGTGGTTCCACTCATTTCAGTTATAGAAAAATGTTTCATTTCGCAATTGACGGCATCACAGGCTTTTCAACTTTTCCACTCAAATTTGCGAGCATATTGGGCATATTTGTTTCCCTGTTTGCCTTTCTGTTCATCATTTACATCCTTATAGATAAACTGGTGTTGCATCACACTATTTCCGGATGGTCATCCATCATGGTGACTATATTATTTCTCGGTGGCGTGCAATTATTAAGTATTGGAATTATTGGAGAATACATGAGCAGGATCAATGATTCGGTAAGATCTCGTCAGCTATACGTGATTGAGAAAACAAATATTGAAGAATCCGAACCAGATAATTAATCTTCTTTTACGGCCCGGAAAAAATACTGTCCACCTACCGGTAACCACGCAAGTCCTTTTTCTAAAAATTGAATCCCGGAAAATACTTTCCATCGCGGGAAAAAAAGAATGAATTTACTTGTAATGGATTTAAATCCCGCCTTCTTCAGCAATTTACGAGTGTATCCTGGCCACAGAAGTTTGACATTTTTATCGAATACACAGGTTTTTACAATATGCCTCGTGAATGGATTGGCAGGATTATGTTCGAAGATGTAAATCCTCCCTCCGGGCTTCAGTACTCTCATTGCTTCCAAAATTATTAAATCATGTATTTCTTCCGGTACATGGTGAAGCACTGATGCAAAGAATGTAATATCAAAAGATGAATCTGGGAAAGGAATTTTTTCACCGTCAAAAACCAGGAATTCACTATTGGAAATGCTTTTGGATCGAGCTTCATGAATGCTTTTGTCGGAAATATCAATTCCGGCACTTGACCATTGAGAGAAATACCGCGATACAAAGAGTTCAACGGCCCCATCTCCGCAACCAATATCAAGAAATTTTAACCTGGAATTTGATTCAAGTCGTTCTAATTCTTTAACCTTATGTTCAGCAAAATAAAGGCTATCTGCGCCAGTTATTTTAATATTTTCCGTGTGAAGCTCCCGGTAATTCCCGGCAAACTGATTGAAATCATCTGAAGACTTTTCATCCATGAATCTGGTAATTAAGTTTGACTGATGCAAGTTTATGCAAATTCATATATGGTCTCAATTATTATATTTTTTGTGACCAGGTGTCGCTCTAAGTCACATTATCCGTAGGGCTAATAGAAATTAAAGCCTCCATCATTCCCGTAGGAATATTAGGTGCCCATTTTTTAGGTAAAATTTTAGTTAGAATACCCATGTTAAAATAATCAAGAAAATAATTTATGGGATATGGCAATATTGTTTTTTTCACTTCAATTTTAAATTGATCTTTTTTGAATGTTTGTCCGCAAATCCTATCTAGTAAAATTTCCATTCCCTTTCTTGATGGAATGTACAAATGCTCCCCCGGAATAAAATAAGGCCATTTACTTCCCATAATTTTTGAGGGTATGCTCCCAAAATCCGGCACAGTTATATATAATCGACCTCCTTTTTTAAGCAATTCCAGAGCGTTCTTCAAGAATATGCCGGGATGCAAGACATGTTCCAGGACCGTAATGGAGAAAACCAAATCTGCTGCGGACTCGGGTATTGAATCATTGAATGCTTCATTATTCAAATTAATTGTCACCCAATTCAAATTTGGAAAAGCTTTAATAAAATCCGGCTGCTCATGGAAATCTATTGCCCATCCTTTGGCCAAAGGGAATTTTTCGGACATTAAAGTTGCAAGTTCACCACTTCCTGCGCCTATATCGATCCAAACAAATTCGCTATTTTTTTGATACTCTTTTTCAGCGCCCTTAATGGCACGATTAATACATTGCAGAAACCATTTTGATAAGGGATATTTATCCCTCAGATTCCTGACAGAAGGAATCATCCCACGGTCGAAGCTTTTGTAAAGTTCTTTAATCTTCAATTCGTCTGGTGGCTCTAAAGTAATTCCTGAACCACAATTATTGCATTTATAAAAGTCGAAAGGTCCGTGGATTTTGTTGTAAGGATGGAAAAGTCCCGAATACAATAACAATAAGTTTGTTGATTCACAAAAAATGCATTCTGACTTCGTTATTTCTTTACAATCATTATGTGAATTTTGGCTCAGCAATGCTTTTTTATTTTATGTGAAAATCGAAACTATTGTCCCTTGAAATTCTTTCATACTGCTTCGATTCATAAACCAGGGTGTCAATGCCATGATATTCTGCATAAATTTTTATGTATACAGAATCCTTCAAATCATCCTGAAAAAATATAGTCCTGGGGTATGGAGGAATTAGTTTCAAAAAAGGAGCTTGTAATGATCTTGGGAAATTATCCTGAACATACAATTCTCTTTTCGATTCATAAGGCATCATTTCAACTTTCTTAATCCCATTGACCCGGGCCAGTTCCAATTCCCTGCCACGTGAATCGTTTATTGCTTTATAAACCGGTCCCTCAACCTGATCTTTCAACATATTTAAATAGTTAGAGCTAAAAATTAAGCTTGAAAAAAATGTCACCACGATAAGATTTCTATAACCCATTGTTGTATTGAATGCAATTGAAATTCTAAAAAGAGTTGATGCATGATAAACACAAAGAAGGATTGAAATAAGAATGATAACTGTAATCGGATTATTTGCTCTCTCAGGAAATCCACCCGGACCAACCAAAAATGTTGGGAAATATAACACGGGTCCTAATAAAATGAAGTACAAAGACCACCATTTGACTTTAAACGGGAATTTTGGCCGAAGTCCAGTTTTCGAACCCAATAAGAACAATGAAAAACTACAAACCCAAAAAAAAGGATTAGATAAAATATTTGACAAAGTAATGAAGTACCTGAGAAAGGATGCTGAAATTGCAAAAGAATAGGAAGGTTCAACACCCCAATGACCAATTCTTCTCATATTGCCCACTCCAAATAAAAAAATGTAATTGCAAACAATTGTCACCAAAGCAGTAATTGCAATTGTCAATAAATTAGCCGATTTATTTCGAATAGCCAGGATAACGTGTAGAGAAATCAGGCACAAAATAAAAATGGACAATATCTCGCTACAACCCAGGCCTGCAATCAGAAATAGGATACACATTAACTGGTTAAACAATTTTCTTTCAGGATTGCTTAACCGAATAATATAAAATCCTGCAGAAAAAAATAAAAGGATTATTGGAAGCGTGTGAGTGAGGCTTCCGGATAACCAATAAAATGCAGTTGAAATTTCTGGGGCTGAAACAATAAATATTAAAAGAAAGATTTGCGAACTAATCACCTCCTGCGCTGAATTCAGTAAACCGCTAAATAAATATTTGTTCACCTGTCTAAAAAAGAACCAGAATGAAATACAAAATAAAGAGATCATTGAAACAGGAACTAACCAATAATGATCCAGTAAGAATCTGCCTGATGCCAATGCCATTATTACCGTGAGTGAGAAATATCTGCTCGACCAATGAGAGTAGAAATAATGTAAATAGTTCCAATATCCAAACCTGGATACTTCGCAATTGAGTAGTAAATCGTCGCAAGAGGGATAATTATAAAAAGACAACAAGAGCAAAGGAAAAATGGCGATAGATAACAGCAAGATGATCTTTAACTCAGCTGATTTATTGTTTTGCTTCATAAGTGTCGCTTAATTGAATGCAACATGCGTACAAACATTTCTATTTTCGGCAATTTCATTGAAAATATCCTTAGCCTTTCTACCATGATTCAATTCAGCTATATTTGATTGATGCAAGTTTACGGAAATTCAAATAAGGTTTCAATTAAAATACTTTCAGCAATCCTTGTGACATTGGTAGTTGCCTACCTGCCTGTTTCTTCATTTCATTTTGTTTTAAAGAATGATTCTTTTACCGGGTATTTCCCTCCAAAATTTTTCATTTCTGAAAGCCTGCATGCCAGTTATTTGCCGCTTTGGGATCCCTACTTGAATTATGGTTTCCCTATTTATGCAGATATGAGCGCAGGGTTCTGGAACCCGATCACCTGGCTCGTTGCGGGAACATTTGGATATAACGCCTATACTTATACGCTGGAAGAGCTTTTTTATATTCTTATTTCTGGAATTGGAATGTTTTATCTCACTTCATACTGGAAAATAGTGAAGCCAGTGAGATTCATTTCAGCCATTTCTTACATGTGCTGCGGATATTTTGTTGGCCATCTTCAACATTTGAACTGGTTAGAAGGAGCGGCGTTTCTACCCTGGACATTTTTTGGGTATTTACTTTGTTTGCAGCGATTCTCCCTGAAGAGAATTTTATTTGCTGGATTAAGCTTTTATATGCTTTTGGTTTCGGCACATCCGGGACTAATCATCGCCGCTTTTTATTTTATTTTAAGTTTTGGTATTGGGAAAATATATGTTGGCTATAAATCAGGAAAAGTTCAGTTTCTCAAAAAATTCCTTTTAAGCAATTCTGTTCTGATATTCACCATCTTATTACTCTCCCTCGGTTTAATCATTAGCTATAGTGAAATAATTCCTTTTATTACCAGGGGAGAAAAATTAGCTCCTGGTGCAGCCCAGGCAGAACCTACGACAATTGAAAGTTGGATCAGTTTTGTATTTCCTTTCGCCGTTTCTCAAAATTTTCCATTTCAACATTTGTTTCATAACGACCATACTGTAAGAAACTGCTATATCGGTCTGGTAATGTTATTATTTCTGATGCTCGCTTTGGTTTCCCAAAAGAACAGGTGGCAGTATTTTTTTTTGATAACCGGCTTTGCGTTTCTACTTCTTTCTGCAGGTGGAATAATTAAAACTTTCGCGTATAAATGGGTTCCATTGATTGGCTATGTAAGAATTAATGGAGAGTTCCGCATCATCAGTCTGTTTTGTTTCATATTAGCCGGAACGATTGCACTAAATAATCATATACGGAACGGATGGAAGTATGATTGGAAATTGCGAGCAGTTCTGAATGCAGTTTATGTTGTATTGATTCTCACTATTCTCGGATGCACTATAATTATCATCTATACAAATGAAAGCATCTTCTATGACCTTCGGGCCCAATCTAACGGAGAAAGCATCACCAGTTTCTTAAAAAAAGGAATTGATACATTTAGTATATATGACTGTTTTCTAATCCAGGGAATACTTCAATTAATATTTTGGTCGCTGATTTATAGAGGGATCAACAGAAGGAAATTAAATCTCTTAGTTTATGCCTGCGTGTTAGACCTGATATTTGCTACCTTAATGAACATTCCATACACAGGTGTCTCAAAATCTACCGTTAAAGAATTTCAGTCGATCATTGATCGTTCTCCTAAAAATATTCCTATCCCCAAATTGCAACCCGTTACCATGAATGCAATGGAGTCTCCTGCAGTGGAACGCATGATAGGGCCCTGGGGATGGTATAATAAACAGATTGGTTCAGTAGAAGAAATCGCTTACCCAATTGCATTCAAATCAACTAAAAAATTTTTCAATAGCGATTTGAAAGATTCTGCAGACATGAAGCCTTATGCATTTCTCGAAAATAATCCGGAAGCCAGTACGATTCTTGTAAAACACTTCTCTCCCACTGTTATGGACTTTTCAGTTTCGTCTACAAAAAATAGTGGATTTATTCTAAAGCAAAACATTTACAAAGGGTGGACCTGCCGGGTAGATAATCAAACTGTTTCTATTGATACTGCATTAATCACTTTCATGAAATGTCAACTAACACAAGGATCTCATGAAATTAAATTCGAATTTAAAAGACCTGTTATATCATGGAGTCTTTGGTTCAATTTTGCGCTGGTGATCGTTGGTTTTGCGTTTATTACTTATACGATAATCAGAAATCGTCTTCTCACATTATAAAAACAAAGGGCTACACGAAGCAGCCCTTTGCAAAACAATTCGATATCAATTTTATCTCATCAAATACATTTTTCCGTAGCCGTTGTTGAAATACTTATCTGTATCATCGCCTTCTGCTTTGTATTTATCAAGCGATTTACCATTCAGGTTAGTTACCACTCTGTAGAGATAAACACCATTGGCTAATTTTTGTCCGTACTGATCCGTGCCGTCCCATTTAAATTCCGTGATGTTCCTACCAATATGGATCGGGCCTAATTCATTCTTGGTAATTTCTCTTACGATTTTACCAGTAATGGTCATAATCTCAATCTTAATATTCTGCGGAACATCTATGCCCGTAACCGTAAACACAAATGCCGTTGATGAAGTGAATGGGTTTGGATAGTTCAGCAGGTTTGAAATCATCGGCTTATTGATGACCTTAAAGGTTACACGGTACTCTACACTTCCTGCTTTATTTCCGCTCTTATCTTTTCCAGTTACAATCAATTCATAGTCCCCATCCTGTAATAATCTTGGATTGAAATCTATGGTTGCTGTATTGTTTGAACCTCCGGGAGTAAGTCCTGATGGAGTAAACTTCAGGGTATCATTTGTAAAACTGTAGGTTCTCAGCGTACCATCAGGGAATCTCAATTGCACCGTCATAAGTGATGTATCATCCAGGGCGAGGTATCGACTGTCGTCTTTTAATTTTATCACCACATGTGGCTGTGCCGATACGATATCCTTGTTTAGAATATGCACCCCATCAAAAGTCACATCCAGCAGTGGATTGAAATTGTCAGGCTTAACATAAATATTCTGGAACAGGAAATTATTGAAATGATATTGCTCTGGCTGAGCATTATCAGGATTGAATTCTGCAAATAATTGATTGGCCCCGGTATAGTCCTTGGTGTCGAGAGAATAATTGATCATTGCCGTATCTCCGGGAGCAAGAGGTTTAGCCATTGGCAGGCTAATAGTATGCGCCACATTACTCTTATCGGTAATTACCAGCTTTAATTTTAAACTATCGAAGGGGAATGGGCTTACATTCTTAAATGGAAGCGCAAAATTCAATTTTTCGCCCACATCCAAAGTGTCTTTGGATTGGAACAAAATATTTGGCGCGATGGCTCCTTCCGGAGGGAGGTCGGCATTCAATCTCCAATAACGAAGCTGATCAGGTGTTCCATTTAATGTATCACTATTCAGTAACACTATTTTCAAATATGGATAAGCTTTATTATCGATGAAGCTGATGCTCGTATCTCTGTTTGGATTCACGGTAGCAAGCAATGAAACATTGCCAGCATTATCCTTTCCATATAATTGAATCGCCAGGCTATCTGGCATAGCAGGTTCCAAGTCTTTTCCAGACCAATGGAGTTCTTTCCATTGTTTCACCGGACCAAACCATGGAGATTCTATAGTTCCTCTGGTGGCCCTTGCATTAACAGCGAAGGTTCCGAGAATGTGTGTATTAACATCAGGTCCCATATAACTATAGATAGGATACCTGGGATCGCCTTTCTTATAGAAAAACAGGAATGGAAGATTTTTTGTAAACTGATCAATATCTACCAGACCCTGGTTCTTCAGCACGTGATACAAAGATCTTCCGGGTCCTAACCTCGCTGTATCCGCCATCCACTGATCGATGAATACTGTATTACTTTCTGTACTAAGGTTTGTAATTGAAACATAATATCCGTTCGGAAGATTTTCAAAGAATTCTACAGCTTTTCTTCGATAGCTGGTATCGTCGTATGCGAATTCAAACGTGTTGAAATCGTGAATACATTTAGGCACGCTTCCAAATCTTCCAAATCCGTCTGGCTGGTTTGCATTTTGCCAGGATGCGAGTGTGATACTGTCAAACACGGCAATTTGCAATGTATTATATCGGCAACCGTAATAATCCAGGAAGGTTTCGTCTTCAGAAACGTATAAATCATTATTTAAGAAGTAAGGATACAGACCTGTTGCGACTTTAATGCTCCTTGTTCGTTCATTATACCTGAAAATCCTGTCGTCACTTAGAGTAATACCGGAGAGTGTATTATTCTTGAACTGGAAATAATGTGATTGATTATATCCGGCACTGCTGTTTGGAAGAAATACAAACGACGACGTTATCCAGTTAGGAGTGTTTCCGGGAGTAGCCGCAGGCGCGGTTCGCCAATAGTAAACCGTGCTATCCTGGAGACTAATGCCTGGTTTGAATTCAAGCAAACCTCCGACAGAATTAACTGTAACTGATTTCTTGGAACTGGAATTGAAAAATGCGGTCGTATCAATTTCCATTACATAATCCCTCACTTTATTCAATGGATTTGCAGTGGATGCGTAGAAACTGGTATTGGCATTATTTACTATCGAATATTCATATGGGTAGATGGGCCTTGCCTCATCTTCGATAATATAGAATGTCTTAGTTGTTGAATTATTATTTTCAGAAATTTCATCAATCTGGTTATCGGGATCAACAGTGACAATAAACTTATTTTCTCCTTTATCAGTAAGCGGGTTGATTGGGATTCGCATGTTCAGGGAATCTGCGTACCTGATTCCTGGAACTTTTTTCCTTGCCACCGTTACAACCATACCGTTAGGATATTGTCTTTTCACCTCGAGTATAACAGAATCACTAATCGCGCGACCGATATTCATAAACTGTATGGAAAGGTTGAAAGAGGTATCTGCAACAGAAATCAAAGTTGGACTCACTTTTACCAGCGGATCTTCAACAACATAATCCGGTTTGGGCTGCGAATAAATTCTTACCGCAGGATCGCCATCCAGCGAAATTTCTTCTGCGTGCATGCGACCATAATAGTCGTTATATCCGGTAATGTCGAGCAAAGCTTTAGAAGATTCCTTCATTACATCACCAATGGCTGCGCCATATTTTTTTCCTGATATCGCGGAATAGGCGCCATCCATGTAGATGTTAAGGTAATTCACGATACCAAAGTGCGTGCTGGCAACGAATGCAATACTTCCTCTTTGATTGGCCAGCACATATCTTTCTGAAAGTGTTTCATCGTTATTGAATCGTGCGGGGTTAAATGCAAAGAAGTCACCCGCATTACATCCATTTACAAAGAAGACCGGATATTTTCCCGGGTTATTGTATTGTGCAGGATCGTCGAGATTAAATTCAAGTGTTGTTGCAGAACTATGACCGAAATAAGTGAGTATTCCAATTCCTTCTGAAAACAAATTGTTCAGTTGGGCATTGGTAATTTGTTCAACTATAAATGCTGAGTTCTTACTGAAATTGTAAACTTTACCACCATACAAAGTATCCTGGATAATGTTAGCCATGGTGTTCATGTATCCATAAATGACTGCCTGCAAATAAGAATCACTTCCGCCGATAGCGTGCACTATATTTTTCATCCAGGCTTTTCCCGCAATCGTTTCCGGAGAATTTATTGCAGCTGATTCATATTCTTTTACCTTATTTAAGTAGTACTGTATTTCTGTACCGTTAATCGCCGGGAGCCTTCCTATGGGTATTGTTGGAACTGTTTCTCCCGCGTTGGCAGAAAGAAGATTATCTGATGCAGGATAACCAAATGTCGGAACCAGGTCCAGAAGCGGAAGATTTGGATCGCTTTCATTCGCTTTTGCGTCTGAATAGTTTACCCCTTTACCAATCAAAAAAGTATATAAAGGTGGACTGCTAAATTTATCTCTGGCAAATTTTAAGAATGACCTTACGGACTCAGGGTATCTTTTAATTCCATATCCAAATTGATCTATGAGTTCATCGATATCGTAAGTCTTGGCATTATATCCTCCTCCTGCTGCCGAGCTTCTATATTGTCTAAATGCTTCAACCTGGTTTCCTGCAGATCCGGAATATAAAAGAGGGTTACTGATAATGATATAATTGGCCTGATTTGAAACCTGGGAGTAGTTAATAAAGGTGCGTGGCGTCATTGAACTTACGGTTGTGATGTTTGACGCGTCTTCGCTTACCAAAACAAAATGCCTCGCCTGCAATGATGCTGGTAACGCAAAACGTACCAGGGTAGGAACAGAAAGATCTGCAACATACCTTCTTCTATTTGTGACATCATAAAGAACAGGTGTGGAAGATCCTCCATTGAAATTGGATATCTCTAAATAATTGCCACTTGCACTGGATGGTAAATCAAATTCAAAATTACTACTGCCACCAAAATTAAACTGACGAGGATATGAAAGCTCATATTTTGCAAATACCATCCTGTCGTTAGTGTTCGTGCAAATGTTATTAATGTTCACGTTTACACTTCCGGAATTCAAAATGGAAGTTGGAATGGTAACCTGGTTCTTCATTACGTTGAAGAAATCTATTTCCTGGTCAATGTAAAGGGTGTTATTTAGTTTAACCTGGATGTTTCTGATATTGAGTGCATCGCCGGATCCTGAAATACTAAATGTTGATGAAGGACCTGCTGCATATGCATACAAATTATTATGATCAACAATGAGAGGATTTAGAGGAACAATGTATCCGGATGTATAGCCTTCTCCCTGATCGTAGGAAGCAGAATAAATATACTCACCCACAACAGCTGCAAAGCCCGGGTTGATCCTGTTTTTGAAATAGCTTCCCAGGGTATACATGAAATAAGGTTCGGGCGGTAATGCATTTCCTGCCACATTATTTACATCATCTACAAGACGCAAATTTGTTCCAATTGACGGATCAACAGTGAGAAAAAAAGTTGTTGTATCACTTTCAAGACTCCATTTGTCTGAGAGCTGATTAGTTGAATCGCGGTATAATCTTTTATCGGGCTTACCATCATTCATTTCACCCCAAAATTCAATATAATCAGATGCTCCCATTGCACCTGAAGCTTTTGAAGTATAGATTGCAACCTGCTGCCCATTTCTCCAAAGCTGGAATTGTTCTGCAGGAATACTACCCAATCCAATTGTTTGCAGATAAGTTTGAGGAATGCGATAAAGCCCTGTTCTTCCAACAGGAAATTTGTAATAGGTTTTGTTGTAGTCGATCCAGGAATTAGTATAAGGTTGCGCATGAGACGCATATCCACATATGGCGAATATCACCACGAGGAATCGTTTCAACATATAGGGTTTGAGTCTCAACATCAGTTTTCCTTTTTTCGTACGAGATCAAGTCTCAGTGAAAAAATATGGGTATATAACGGATTCGATTGGTTGGCAAGATTAGTGAACGCGTAGTCGATAGCTACATGTTTCAACTTAAACCCTGCGCCTATGCCTGGCTGATAGATCCATACCTTTTTTTGATTTAAGGTATCTCCGTCAGCAAGGGCTTTCTGGAAGTTATAAACACCGCCCCGCACAAAAATCAGGCTTTTATAACCCAGCTCTACACCTATACGAGGATCAATACTCACAGGGTTGGTTGATATAACTTCATTTCTCTTACCGTCAAATGTTGTATTCAAATTCAATTCGGCCAGCAAATTGAGATGTTTGTTCAATGTGAAATTATATGCCGCACCCAAAATCAATGTTGGTGCAGTCATTTCGGTTGATTTAACAGGAATATCATTGTTCGTTAGATAAAGCACTTCTTTTTCCTGATCAGTAAAGCTAAAAGTCCATGCGTTAAATGTTGTCGTAATATCTTTTCCTACAACACCAAGTTTCCACTTCTTCGTTTGCATTTGGAAACCTGCGTCTATTCCAAATCCCCACGCTTTTGCAAAACTTCCTACGACGCGATGAATCACTTTTGCATTCACACCGAAGCTCATCATTTTATTTTCTGTCTTCTTTATGGTTTGCGCATAAGAAAAAAGAAATGCATAGTCAGCAGATGAAAATGACCTGATGTTATTGTAGTTTATTGAACCATCCGGCTCAACAAGAAATAATGTATTAGGAATATCGTCTACTGCAAACCGTAATATTGAAAGTCCGATTGTTCTTTTTTGATCACTCAATGGAATTGCAACACTTCCATAATCGTATTTTCCAATACCGGCAAAATATTCAGCGTGCATTAAATTGAGTGAGGGATGATCTTTTACGCCAACTAAACCTGCAGGATTCCAGTAACCCGCCGTTCCATCTTCTGTAGAAGCTACCTGTGCACCACCCATGCCCAAACCCCGCGCCCCCGCGCCGATATTCAGGAATTCATTTGAATATTTCCTGAATTGGCCATATGAGCTTTGACTTCCAATTAGACACACAAATGCTAAACTCAATAAGGGTCGTATCATTCAGTTATTTTTCAGATAAGCAATTATTTAGACTGAACCCTGTCCCACTTGGTTGCTTGGGGGCACAAATGTACCAAATGAATGTCAAAGGGGAATCGCAAGTCCAAATGACTTAATTGTTTGTAACGATTTCTGGTTCAAATTATTGCCCTTTTTGGGTCGCGTTAACATCTGGTTTATTTTTGCCAAAATGTCTGGATTTTATGAGTCTGATTGAAGAGCTAAAATGGCGGGGAATGCTGCATGATTTGACCCCCGGGACCGAGGACCAATTGAAAAAGGAAATGACCTCCGCTTATATTGGTTTTGACCCAACTTCTGATAGTCTGCATATAGGCAGCCTCGTACCCATCTTATTATTAATTCACTTGCAAAGGGCTGGCCATAAGCCAATTGCGTTGGTTGGCGGCGCTACGGGAATGATTGGCGATCCAAGTGGTAAGAGCGAAGAAAGGAATTTGTTGAGCGAAGACCAGCTCAAAAGGAATGCAGAAGGGGTTAGAAAGCAGCTCGAAAAGTTCCTGGATTTCGATCCTCAGAAAAAAAATGCCGCCGAAATGGTGAACAATTACGACTGGTTCAGAGACATTAGTTTCATTGACTTTCTAAGAGATATCGGAAAGTATATCACCGTGAATTATATGATGGCAAAGGACAGCGTGAAAAAGAGAATTGAAGGTGATACCGGAATTAGTTATACTGAATTTGCTTATCAACTCATGCAAGGTTACGATTACTATTGGCTTTATAAAAACAAGAATTGTAAACTACAAATGGGTGGAAGTGATCAATGGGGAAATATAGTTACAGGCACTGAATTGATTCGAAGAAAAGCTGGTGGAGAAGCATTTGCACTCACCTGTATGTTGCTTACGAAATCCGATGGCGGGAAATTTGGGAAGACAGAAAAAGGAAATGTTTGGCTTGATCCTGCAAAAACTTCACCGTATCAATTTTATCAGTTTTGGCTGAACTCTGCAGACGAAGATGCTGAAAAATGGATTCGGATATTCACTTTTCTCTCTCAATCTGAGATTGAAAATGAAATTGCAAATCATCAAAAAGATCCTGGTGCCAGGGCATTGCAGAAAAGGCTCGCAAAAGAACTTACGGTATTTGTGCACGGAAAGGAGGAGTATGAAAAGGCTTTGGAAACGACTGGAAAATTGTTCAGCAATCAAACAGCCCCTGCTGAAAGTTTGAGTATTGAAGACCTGGAAGGGATGGAAGGTGTTATCAAATTTGAATATGCTTTGAGTAAAATTAAAACAGGTACGGATGTGGTAAGTTTTCTGGCAGAAACAGGAGTTTTTACCAGTAAAGGAGAAGCAAGAAAAATGGTGCAGGGAGGGGGAATCAGCGTGAACAGACAAAAAGTGAGCGATGTATCTATGAAAATTTCTGAAGATCTGCTCCTTCACTCGAAATATCTGCTGGTTCAAAAAGGAAAGAAAAACTACTATTTGATAACTGCCAATTAGCTATCGAGTCAATGTTATTTCTTGTTGAACCAAATTTGGTTTAAATAGCCCGAGTCTTTATTTTTGCATCCCCGAAAGCGCAAGCTTAGGGAAAAGGATTGGCCTATAGTATAATGGTAGTACGACAGATTTTGGTTCTGTTTGTCGAGGTTCGAATCCTCGTAGGCCA
>PSRI01000242.1 GCA_003175935.1 Bacteroidota bacterium | reverse complement strand
GCGGTAGCTCAGTTGGTAGAGCAAAGGACTGAAAATCCTTGTGTCGGCGGTTCGATCCCGCCCCACACCACAGAAGCCTCGAAGAAATTCGGGGCTTTTTTATTTTCAAAATATTGGTGCAGTAGTCTCGATGGTTATCGGGATAGGTAGAGCAAAGGACTGAAAATCCCTGCCCGGCTGACGCTAGTCAGACGGGCTTGTGTCGGCGGTTCCCCGTCCGCTTCGCATCCGGGCGGGGATCCTACGCCCCACACCACGAAGCCTCGAAGAAATTCGGGGCTTTTTCTTTTTCAAAATATTGGTAGCGCTAGAAAATCAATGTGAAAGAAATCGAGTATTAGATTTTCAATGTCCCGCCGCATGGTGGGCCCTTATTGAAATTACTCAGAAACATAGATTTTAAAGACTTACATTAGGGATTAGATAATATGCCATAATTCTTATTTGAAAACTTTAAACCCTAATCACTTGAAACAAGTATCAATTTCCTTACTGGCCGTAACACTTGCATTGGTTTTCTCGTTCGGATGTAGCAACGATAAAAAGACTACTGCGATGGAAGCGCCTAAAGACAGCACTTCTGTTTTTGATTTAACAGCAATGAAAAAAATAATTGAAGAAAAAAACACTGCATTTGCAAAGGCCTTTGTAAGCGGCGATAGTGCCAGTATGGTAAACCACTACACCGTGGACGGTAAAATATTTCCGCCAAATTCTGAAGCCGTTATTGGACACGCAGCTATTGGCCCTCTCATTTCCGAATACCTGAAGTTTGGCATCAAAGAATTTCGTGATGAAACGACTGCTCTTTATGGTAATGAAGATAATCTCATCGAAGAAGGGAATTTTTTTATGGGCGATGGAAAAGGGAAAACTATTGATAAAGGAAAATACATAGGCATATGGAAAAAAATAGATGGAGAATGGAAAGTATATTCCAACATGTTTAATTCAAGCTTGCCACCCGCTTCCGGCAAATAAGTTGCTGGAGCTATGCTTCTCTGGCTTTACCCGTCCAGGCGAAAGGAAGGCCGCATTGGTGGTCCAAGTTGTGAAGGGAGGGGCTCTGGTATTTTAATCTAGTGAATGAAATATTGATGAGATAAGAGTTGATTCTCTATGGACTGATGTAAATTTGATGACATTCATTAATAAATAAAAACAGTTCACGTGATAAAGAAATATTATTGTTTAGCTATTTTAAGCTTCATCTTTTCGGTCATGATATCCTCATCCGGCTTTACTCAATCGACAAAGTTGTCAAAAGGAGATGCCGCACCTGCATTTAACGCCCGGGCAAGTCTGGCCGGCAGTGAATTTGATTATTCGCTGAAAAAAGCCCTTGATAAAGGGACCGTTGTGGTTTATTTCTATCCTTCTGCCTATACAGGTGGTTGTGATTTGGAAGCGCACGAATTCGCTGAATTGAACGATCAATTTAAAGCAGCTGGCGCTACTATTATTGGTGTATCTGCAGATGATATTAAACGACTGAATGCATTTTCTTCCGATTCGAATTATTGCGCAGGCAAGATTCCCGTGGCTTCAGATCCCGAAGGTAAAATTGCTGCATCTTATGGACTGACAATGTCACCTGCAAAGTCCGGAGCAAAAGATGTGCGCGGGCAGGACATTAATCACGGTTTCATTCCGCGTACCACTTACGTCATTGACAAACAAGGTAAAATTGCAGCTGTCTTTTCATCAGAAACCGATCACATTTCTCCTGATCAACATGTTAAAAAATCACTGGAGGTTGTAAAGACCTTATGATTCGCGGATGACGATCTTCATGAATTTGAATCAGCTTGAAATGATTTAGATAGCAATTCTATAAACCAATTTTAGAACACCTGTGGTTTGTGTGGAATTCTCCCATTTTAAATTGTGATTAAATCCCTGAGTAATTACAAAGTAAAAATCACTGCCAATTTTTGGGATATAGTGCAAACGAAAATTGAAAAGGATCAAATCTATTTCAGAATTCCACTGGACAAATAGAGAGTTGTCCCATTTTGTATTTACGGCATAAACAAAATTGCCAGATAGTTCATGCGTTGTGAATATTGCTTGTGGCAGCGTTACATGATTATTGATATAATCAACCACAAAATTGAAGTGTTTATTAAAATTAATTCCGGCTTCACTTGCAATGGTTCGTTTGTGTCCTCCATAGTACGAACCTTTGTTAAAAATAATGGACCCAAATAATTTTCTTCCCTGGTAAGAACTCAACTGAAATTCGTAGGCATGCATGTGATATTCACCGCTCTTTATAACAACAGTATCAGTAAGGTTGAAATCATGGCCCGGATGATCGTAGCTCTGTTGCAAATTAAATTCAAAAACATCCCCACTTTTCGTTGTAAATCCAAACGGTCGAATTTCGTTGTAATAACTTTCGAGTTCACCAGTGGTGTCATTCGTATAAATTGCAAAATCCCAGGGCACAAAATTCATTCTTTTTATTCCCGCATTTTCAAACCATCTTGGAGCCAAACGCATTGACCAGGAATATTCTTTGAAATTCTTCCTTTGTAAGAAGCCCATTTCCGGGTTGAAATTCTGTTGAATAGTTACAAACCCAATGAAATTATCTATGAGATCGTTCGGAAAATCAACAAATGCCCTGTATGCCAGGTTATGCTTCTCCGGAAGAGAATCTGTATTTGTCATTGACAGATGCCCACCCATCACTATATTCTTATCAGAAAAAATATGCGAATTAGAATACTGGCCATCTACCCCATACATTTGATTACTCCCTAATTTGTTGTATTTGGACTCAGCAATCATTCCAACATAAGACTGTGAACCTATATTTTGCTTCAACCTGAGCATGGAATAATTTGTAGAAGGAATTGAATCTTTTTCCTTCGTTTGAATACTGAAAGTTCCAATATCTGTCCGATCAAGTTTTCCAAAAATCCTTGCACCACCATAGATTGGTAATCTTGTGAAATTGCTTATCCCAATTTGTCGACTATAGAATCCCTGATTTCCTTCACCGAGATAATAATAGAAATTTCCGGATCCTTCATTAAAGAAGTCTCTTTTCTCCGGATAAATTATTGAGAATCGTGTAAGATTAACCTGAACTTTATCGGCCTCAACCTGTGCGAAGTCTGTATTTACGGTCAGGTTTAATCGTAATGTATTTAAGATATTCTTATTTACATCTATTCCAATATTTTTTAGAAATGAAGTTGATGTTCCCTGCAATTTTTCTGCACCTGCTAAAAGGTATGGTTTAAGTTCCCAGTTTACTACTCCTTTGATATTTTTTATGTCAACTAAAGTTCCAGCTACAGATACTTGTTCTACCTGGTAATTCCTTGAATATCCCTGGAACACATCCTGTTCCAGTTTTCTTCTGATATTACGTTCAAAGTTTATTCCCCAAACCTGATCCGATTGATTATTGTATCGAATTGTTGAAAAAGGAATCGCTATTTCGGCAAACCAGCCCTTGTCGTTAATTTCAGTTCTGGCATCCCATACTCCGTTCCAGTCAGGATTGAGAATATCTCCATTGTTGCTTATTAGTGCATCAAATCTTGCACCATTGGGGTTAATGACAAACAGGAATCCATTTTTCTTATCCTTATAAGTATCAAGAGCAATTTTTACGTTATCGTCATTGTCAAAAGCAAAATCTCGACTTAAATACTTGGCTCGAATTTTTTCAGGTGAAGTTTCAAAGCACCAAATGCCAACATAAAGTGTGTTAGAGCTATAAATAACTGCTATCTCCGTTTTCTCTGTCGCAGGTTGTCCAACATGTAATTCCCTTTGAGTAAAATTCATGATCTTCTGGGCGGAATCCCAGGCATGTTCACTTAATTTTCCATCAACTTTTATTGGTTCCCTTGTAAAGTATGCATGCAGACTGTCAGGAAGATTTTTTTGTGCGAATAAAGAGATTGGAAGTAGACAAATAATTGTATATACCGCAAAGGGAATTTTATTTCTATTAGATAAAAGCCAACATCGAGTTGATTGGCGCATAGAGCGTTTTTTAGGTTTGGTGCCTTCTGTTTATTCCCTTCCTGGCACGAATAAATCAAAACTCATGCGCCAATATGAATATTAGCTCTTTCATATCTCATGTTTTAGTTCGAAATTTTGACAAAAACTTTTGTTCCAGCCTTTAACTCTTCATTGCCTTTTGAAACGATTGTGTCACCGTCATTTAATTTTCCGAATATTTCTGTTTTATCAGGAAGGTTTAATCCCTGAGAAATGTCTATCCATTCCACCTGATTGTTTTTTACACGAATCACAAATTTTCTTTCAAGGGTAGTTACTACAGCAGAAAAGGGAACAACAAACGATGGCTGATCCCGGGAAATATCGAGTTTAACATCTGCGAATGATCCAGGCTTGAGTATTTGCTTATTGTTCTTTATTTCAAATTCCCATATTTCAGTTCTGGTATTGGCATCAATGCTACCGGTTTTGCGCACTAGATTCCCTTCCAAAATCAAATTTGGATTTGATTTGGTTGTGAATTGAATTTTATTATTTTTCAATTGAATGCCAGTGAGGACTTCAGGCACAGATACCCTTAACCGTAATTGGGAATTGTCCTGAACTACCAGAACAGGTTTTTCGTTCTGTGTACCAACATAGGCTCCTTCATTAACATTTCGCTGAGAAACTACTCCGTTAAAAGGGGCGATTATGACAAGGTAATTTCCTATTTGCTTACTTGACTTTGATGAGAAATTTGCTGCATTATAATCTGCACTATCTGAAAGCATTTGATTTTTTGCACGTTGAAGTTCATCTGGTGCAATTACACCCTCCGACTTAGAAGCTTCAAATATTCGATTATAAGTGCTCTTGCTTGCTTCATATTTTGCCTTTGCAGCCTGCACTTTACTCTCTGCTTCTTCGAGCCTTGATTCAATCTCTGGTGCATCTATTACCGCAAGAACTTGTCCTTTTTTCACTACTGAGCCAATATCTACTTTCATTTGCTTAACATAACCAGCTACTTTAGGATGAATGTCTACCTGTTCGTAGGGAATTAATTCGCCTGGTAAAGTTGTTTGCTTTTCAACCATTCCTTTTTTCAACGAAAAGGCTTTAACTGTATCAACTTTTGCAATTCCTGCAGATGGAGTTTTGTTTGTCTGTTCACTATCACCACAAGACCAAATTAATGTGATTGAAAAAATAAAAAAACAAATAGTTCTCATTGTTATTAGCTTAGGAATTATTTTCTAAAAAATATTTACTTGTCTTATCGTCGGGATCCATTGAAGCACTCACGAATTTTTTCTTTCCAAAACTTGAGTTGTAGATCAATGGCAAAATAAACAATGTTGTTATTGATGAAAATATCAAGCCTCCAATAACCGCTATCCCAAGTGGCGCTGTTTCTTTTCCGCCTTCACCAATTCCGATTGCCATTGGAATCATTCCGGCGATCATAGCAAAAGTTGTCATAATAATTGGCCGCAATCTATTTTTTGTTGCTTCAATTCCAATATTGATTGATTGGACATTTAGCTTTCGAAGAGCTTCTGCGTTTGTGACCAGTAATATGGAATTAGCCACAGATACACCAATTGCCATAATGGTACCCATAAAAGACTGGATATTTAAAGTATTGCCTGTTAAAAGGAGCAAAAAGAAAGAACCAAAGATTACTGCAGGAATGGTCGAAATGATTGATAGGGATAATCCAAACGATTGAAAATTTGCGGCCAGTAATAGAAATATTCCTACAATGGCAAGTATTAAGCCCTGTGATAATTCTGTGATTGTTTCATCAAATAGTTCAGCCTGGCCACGCATATTAATTTTCATTCCTTGCGGAAGCTCGCCTATTTCACTAATCCTCCTATTGACTTCAGTCACAGCTTTTCCCAGGTCCTTTTTATAAAGGTTTGCTGTTATTGTAATATATCTCTGTTGATTTAACCGGTCATACTCACCAACTGTATTTACTTTTTTCCAGTCGGCAATATCCCTGAGATAGATTGTTTTGCCATTGATGTTTGAGACTGGTATTTGTTCAATTTGGTCGGGACTGTTCATTTTAAATTGAGGATATTCTACTTGTACCTGGTAAGCATTTCCCGAAGCATTATCCAGCCAATATACGGGAGTAGTTAAGCGACTTGATGAAGTACCTGCTAATACAGATTTTGAAGCATCGTCTACTGTAACTCCCTCTTGCCCGGTTCTTATCCGGTCGTAATTGATTTGTAATCCGGGATAATCAAGAGGTAACCCGATTTGAACATCTCGTAAATAAGAAATTTTTTCAAGTTCAGCTTTTAATTTTTCTGCATAAGATCTTCCCTGGGCCAAATTTTTTCCAAGGACTACAATTTCAATTGGTGTATTTGCGCCGAGACTCATTACCTGATCCACAAGATCTGCAGGCTCAAAGGAAATTTCTATGTCACTATTATATTTTTTGACAGCGGTTCGTAATTGTTCTTTAAAATTTTCAAGATGAACGGCGTTCCTTTTTAAATTCACTTTCATAACTGCTTCATGCGGCCCGCTTGTCCAAAGAAAAATTGAATTAATTGCGTAAGTGGCTGATTGCAATCCAACATAAGATGAAGTAATATCAACGTTCCTGTTTCCAGCAAGGCTATCTATGATATTCAAAACATCTTTAGTTGCAGATTCAGTTCTTTCTATTCTTGTTCCCGTTGGCATTCTTAGTCGCAATTGAAATTGACCTGTATCTGTGCCTGGGAAAATTTCCTTGCCAATAGCGCGATAAATCAAAAAAGATAATGCTATGACTACAACTAAATAAAGTGGCCACAGTACCTTACCAGAGCCACTAAGTCTATTGGAGAATTTGCCAAATCGTAATTTGAACTTCTCGAACTTCTCGTTGTTATTGTGAAATTCATTTTTCAATACCCAGTTTGTCATTACCGGAACGAATGTTTGCGATAATATGAATGAAGCAATCATAGCAAAACCTACAGCAAGTGAGAGGGGGAGAAACATTGCTTTAGGCACGCCACTCATAAACAATGCAGGCACAAATACTGCGAGAATGCTAAGTAGTATTAGAAGCTTTGGCAAAGCAATTTCTTTACATGCATCGGAGACTGCTCTGGCTTTTGATTTGCCCATTTCAAGATAGCGATGAATGTTTTCAACTGTCACGGTTGCTTCATCAACTAATATTCCGACTGCCAGAGAGAGTCCTCCCAATGTCATGATATTTATACTTTGTCCTGCCAGGTATAGAAAAACGACTGCAGATAGAAGTGCAATGGGAATTGTAACAATTACAATTAGTGCACTCCTTCCATCGCCCAGAAAAAGCAATACCATGATTCCTGTTAGAATTGCACCCAGACCAGCTTCAATTAATAAACTCTTCAATGAATTAATTACATACCCCGATTGATCGAATTCATAAGAAACTTTAATGTCTGATGGTATTGCAGCCTGCATATCTGGCAAGGCCTGCTTAATTCGCTTTACAACATCCCAGGTTGATGCGTCTGCTCGCTTGGTAACCGGGATATAAACAGAGCGTTTGCCATTAATCAAGGCATATCCTGTAGTAATATCTGCCCCATTTTCTATATTGGCAACATCACGCACATAAATTGAAGCACCACTACCTAATTTTAATGGAGTATTCTCCAGCTCTTTAAAATTATCTACAATGCTGTTTGATGGTGTTATCAAAGTCTTATCGCCTTCACGAATATTTCCCGCAGGAGATATTGTATTACTTTTCGCAATAGCAGAAACCAGCTCATCTGGAGTTAGATTGTAGCTTCTCATTCTTTCGGGGTCCGCCTTAATCAGAATGGTTCTTTGGTTACCTCCAAATGGTGGTGGAGCAGAAACTCCAGGTAAAGAGGCAAACATGGGGCGCACTTTAAACAGTGCTAAATCCTGTATCTCATTTAATGAACGAGCATCACTGCTGAAAACTAATTGACCTACAGGAATTGAACCCGCATCGTATCTCATTACAAACGGAGGCAAAGTTCCCGGTGGCATAAAAGATCTTGCCCTTGTTGCATATGATACAGTTTCAGCCATTGCATTAGCCATATCAGTTCCTTCATGAAATTGCAGTTTAATCAAAGCAACGCCCTGCACTGATTTACTTTCTACATACTTAATACCGGTAATATATAGGAAATGATACTCATAATAGGAAGTGATAAATCCTTCCATCTGTTGAGGTGAAAGCCCTCCATATGTTTGTGCAACATATATAGTGGGAACTCCAAGTTTGGGAAATATATCAATTGAAGATTTCTTAATTGCCAGAACGGAGAAAAATAAAATCCCGATTAATATTACCAAAACACTAATGGGTTTTCGGAGTGCAGTTATAATTAATCGAATCATCTTTTATTTCACTTCGTTTAAGAATATATTCAAATCACCTGTTACGGCTGTCTTAAATAATAATGCCTTCCATGCTTCCCAATACGATTTTTTTAGGTCAGTTTCAGCCTTCACAAGATTGAATTGTGCTTGTATCAAATCGGAAAAATTAACCAGACCGGTATTATACCTTATTAGTATTGCTTTGTATGCATAGTCAGCCGATTGCAACTGAACAGGAGTTTCTTTTGCAACTTCCAATGCATTTTGCAATGTCACATTACTAATATCCTGCTGTTTTGAAAGTTCTAATGAAGTTTGATTAAGCATAGCTTCATTCGACTTGCTAATAAAATTCTGCTCTGCCTTTTGAAATTTCTCATCTGAAAATTTCAGAATTGGAAAGGCAACCTGAAATCCAACTCCATAATTATACTTACTAAATCCCCAACCATCACTTGATTTTATGGTTCCATCAGGGTAAATGCCTGAACCTCTTGCAAATGTTGTTGCCCAAATATTCAATTTTGGAAGCAAATTTTTTTTGATCAGACTTTCTTTGGCTTTACTCCAGTCAACCCGACTTTGAGCTAACCTAATTAGCGGGTGTTCGCTTAATGAGGTATCCTTATTCGACTTTTCTCCATCAGGGGACCTGTTAAATTTCGTGGTATCTGTAATTACAAATGAAGAGTCAGTTACCATAAGTGCAGATAACTTGATCTTTAGAACCTGCAAATTTTTTCGGGCATTTATTAAATCAATTCTAGCCCTGGATAATTCAGATAAAAATAATGCTGTGTCGACGCCAGGTCTCAACCCATTTTTTGTCAATACTCTTGACTGCTTTAAATCGAAAATAGTAAGTTATTTGCAAGAAGTAGATCGAGATAATTACTTATTACGTTCACTTTGTGGTTGAAAATCTCATTTTGGAAATCAGCAAGTTCAATATTCGTTTCAGCTTTTGCAGTATTAATGTTTGCATTTCTCCAGCCAAATGTTAAAGGCTGCCAATTCAATAATAAGCTTGCTGCACTTCCAAAAGCGGAACTATAATTGTTGGATGAAAAGACTGGTCCTGACATTGGAATCATCCCGGAAGGATAAAACATTCCCGTGATATTATTTGCAGTGGCAAGATTAGCCTGATATGAAATATCAAGAGATGGAACCAGTGTATTTTTCCCTAGTCCAATTTGAGTATTTGCAGCTTCTTTTTTGTACTCCTTTGCCTTCAATAATGGATAATTCTCTTCTGCAATTCGAAGAGCTAAATCCAATGTAAGATGGTGGAGAGAATCCTGACTAAAGGCAATTGATATGGAGAAGGTGCAGCAAAAAAATAGAGAAAGACCTTGCTTCATAAATTATTTAATGAAAATGAGGATAGTATATCATTCCAAATGTACGCTTGGATCTTGGAGAAATTTTGGAGAAATTGATTCTGATTTATGAATTTTGGACTCATAGAATATGAATTATATGTAGCTCAGGATATCACTAGATAATCAAATATTCTTGAAAGGCAGAGGATCCGGACCATTTTTACTTTAAGATCTTTTAATTAGCTTCTAGTGAAGTTCAGAGCACCAGTTGTCCATTCAAGTAAACCTTGAGTTTCGTAAAGTCTGTTATAGCGTATAATGTATGCTCTTAATTTTAGACAAGACTTACAACATAAGCTTTCCGGTTTACACTCCATTTAATTTGAACACCATTAGCCCTCCATGCCATGTCAACAAATTTTGCAATTGCTTTAATGGTTTATGGTGAAACTAATTCGGGTAGAGATCCATTGTCCGAAGAAAAGTATAAGGACCTTGCGGCCGCTTTTATATCCGCAGGATTTCTGACGAAAGGAGTTATCTACAATGATGAATTGGGTGAAAGTCTTTATGCCGAATTATTGGATTTTGACGCGATATTAGTTTGGGTAAATCCTATTGAACAGGGACGAAATAGAAAAAAACTAGATTCTTTATTGACAAAGCTTGCAGAGACTGGTTGCATTGTTTCTGCACATCCCGAAACAATATTGAAAATTGGGACGAAAGAAGTTCTCTTTAAAACTAAGTCGATGGGTTGGGCCGGCGAAGTTGATTTATATGCAAGTTTTGAAGATTTTGAGAATCGCTTTCCTGCATCTCTCAAAAAATACGGTTCGACAGTATTAAAGCAATATCGTGGCAATGGTGGCAACGGCGTATTTAAGATTATAAATAATAAATCGGGTAGTGGAGTCAGGGTTTTTCATGCAAAAAATCCTTCTGACTCAAAGGATATTTCATGGAACAAATTTTTTGAAGAATTTAGAGTCTACTTTAATGATGGTGGTTCCTTGATCCAGCAGGAATGGAATAATAATTATAAAAATGGAATGGTGAGATGTTATTTGAGTGGAAACAAAGTAGCCGGCTTTGGGTACCAGGAAATAAATGCACTTTACGAAGCGAGCTCCGACAATGGGACCATCCATCTACCACCCAGTACGCGATATTATTTTACTGAAGACTGTGGCTTGTTCCAGGATTTAAAAATGCAAATGGAAAATGTTTGGATCCCTCAATTACAGGGCAGTCAGTGCGTCAATGACGAAATGCTACCCGTGATTTGGGATGCGGATTTTTTTATAAACAACTTTAATAGCCCGTCGGCGAAAGAGAAATATTCACTTTGCGAGATCAATGTAAGCAGTGTGTCGCCCTTTCCTCCGAGCGCGATTAGCTTCATAGTTAAAGAAGTGGAGTACAGAATTTCCAAGGGCCATCGATGAATTCACTCCAAAAGATTTAAACCTTACTTGAATTTTAATCCCCTGGATCTCAAGGCTTTTCTCTTAGAATACAAGAATTAAAAAAAATATTTCAAAAAAACTTGCGAAACCGAAAGGTTGCGCATATATTTGCAACCGAATGGCTTCTTAATCAAATCTTTTACTAAATGAGACGAGATGTTTTCCAGGCAATAGCTGATCCCACCAGGCGAGCAATCATCGCTTTGATTGCTTTCCAGGCTCTGACACCAAACGCTATCGCAGAGAACTTCAATACAAGCCGCCAGGCAGTATCGAAACATTTACGCATTCTCACAGAATGTGAGCTCGTAAAACAGGAATACCAGGGCAGAGAAATTTATTATTCTCTTGAATTAAACAAAATGAAAGAAATAGATAAATGGTTAGAACAATACCGTAGGATTTGGGAAAACAAATTCAATCAATTGGATAATGTTCTTTCAAAAATGAAGAAACAACCTAAAAAATAAATATTATGGCACAGATCAATCCTTACATTCACTTTAACGGAAATGCAGAAGAAGCATTTACATTTTACAAATCAGTATTTGGTGGTGAATTCGCAAAAGTTTTACGTTACAAAGAATTAGCAAGCGCTGAATTTCCCATATCTGAAAAAGAGGGGAACAGGCTCATGCACATTGCACTTCCAATCAGTAAAAATAATTTGTTACTGGGCAGTGACTGCTTAGAAGTAATGGGACAGGTAACTGAAAACGACAACAGAAACACCATTTACATTAGTGCGGGTAGTCGTGAAGAAGCTGACAAATTATTTAATGGACTTTCGGCTGGCGGCAAAGTTGAAATGCCCATTTCTGATGGTCCACTAGGTTCCTATTTTGGAATGTTTGCAGACAAATATGGAATTGAGTGGATGGTTGACTTTACCAAAAATTAAAGTGTATCACACTATCTGATTAAATATCAAAAATCGGTTTGGCAAAAGCAGGGTTGAAAATGTAAATAAAAAAAGAAAGGCTATGAGAAAAATAATCGTTACAGAATTCATCACACTGGATGGGGTTGTGGAAGCACCGGGAGGAAATGAAACTACCCACCCGAACGGCGGTTGGCAAACTAAATTCCGGCATCCGGAAGCAGGAAAATATAAGATTGATGAACTCGCTTCAGTAGACGCATTATTATTAGGCAGGAAAACGTATGATCAGTTTGCCACTTACTGGCCAACACAGACCGGCCCTGGTTTTGCTGATCCGATTAATCAATATCCGAAATATATTGTTTCAAAGAGTCTGCAAAAGGCGGAATGGAACAATTGCCATATCATTCGTGATGTGGAGAAAGAGGTGGCAGCTTTGAAACAGGCCGCCGGTGGAAATATTCTGGTATATGGTAGCGCGACACTTGTAAAATCACTTCTTCATCACGATCTTGTTGACGAATTACATCTGTTGTTACATCCTGTGGTAATAGGTGGAGGATTAAAAATTTTCGATGACGACAGGGAACTAAAAAAATTTGAACTCAAAAGTTCGCGTTCTTACGATAATGGCCTGATTCTATTGGAATATTTGACGAATAAATGAATTATTAATTCGCCCTAAGCCGCAAAGACGTAAAGAAGAATTGTTGATTAAGTGATTTTTATTTCGCCCTAAGCCGCAAAGGCGCAAAGAAGAATTGTTGATTAAATGATTTTTTATTTCGCGCCCGTCGTCGTCACGCAAGCGTGACTTTTTCGGGCCTTGCTTCGCCATAGCTTCGCGAAGGCGTAGCAGGCTAAGCCGCAAAGGCGAGAAGAATATTTTCTGGAAACTTGTAAAAATGAACTTTATATGAGTGTTCAAGAAGAAATCAAAAAGTATATAGCCAGTCAACCTGAGCCAAAGCGCAGTGAAATGCAGGAGTTGCACAACCTGACTCTTCAAACCTTGCCTAAATGCAAGTTGTGGTTCACTGATGGTAAAGACAGCAATAATAAAACTGTTTCTAACCCAAATATTGGGTATGGCGCTTACACGATAAAATATGCCGATGGATCAACAAGAGAGTTTTATCAAATTGGTTTGAGTGCGAACACAACCGGAATTTCTGTGTACATTCTTGGGATCAAGGACAAGAAGTATTTAGCCGATACTTACGGAAAGAAATTAGGCAAGGCGAGTGTTACCGGGTATTGCATAAAGTTCAAGACTGTGAAAGACATAGACACAAGTGTACTTTCGGCAGCAATAAAAGATGGGGCTACGAAATCACTTAAGAATTAATACTTAGTACTTGCACTGTATACAATCACCTAAAAAACGCGAATACCTCTCGCCTGCCTGCCGGCCTTGCTTCGCTCAAGCTTCGCGAAGGCGAGCAGGCAGGCAAAGGCGCAAAGCTCCGATATTATCGGGGACGCAAAGGCGCAATTTAGATTTCTAACCAACGATCAATTCATCATTCCTCTTCCGATTCTTCCACTCTCGTTTTTTCCTTGCCCGAACGGATTTTACGATTTGGGCATAGCGCTTACGCTCATCATAATCATCTGCCCTGGCTTGCAAATCGACCGCAATTTCCCTGAGGTCACGATTAGATAAGCGCTTCCTGTATTTAAATATTTCGAGGACAAATTCTATTGGTACACCATGAAGTCCGGCGGCAAAATATGGACTCATATTTCGTTCACATTCTAACAAAGCAATCAGTGCCGCAATTGGGTCGCAGAAACTATAAGATTTCGGATTCTCGCCTACCCTTCGGAGAAGAATAAGAAATAATTCTACTTCATGTTTAATTACAGTCAGACTTCTGGTTAGCGATGCTATTTCCTTTTGCTCATCACTATAAGCTTCATCATGGGCTTCACGCCAGATTTCAAATTGATTGTTTTTCATGACACAAATTTCCAAACTCCTCTTGACGTATGCAATGGAGAAAAACTGAATTTCACAAGGAAAATTCTGGAAATGTGTACGTGAAAAAATCAGAAGAATTACTTGCTTAATGCGCCTCCAACCAGTTCTCTCCCTGTCCGGCTTCCGCAATGACCGGCACCTGGTTAGGTAATGGCAGCGCTGACTGCATGCCTTCAATGATAATTTCTTTCAACTCTTCAACCTCTTCTTTCAATGCATCAAATACTAACTCGTCATGCACCTGCAAAATCATTCGACTTGCCAGTTTTTTCTCTTTGATAGTTTGATGCAAACGTGTCATCGCGAGTTTAATCATATCTGCGGCGGTTCCCTGTATGGGGGAATTGATCGCATTTCGTTCGGCAAAACCGCGCACTGTGAAATTGGCTGAATTAATATCTCTTAACCATCTCTTTCTTCCCATCAATGTTTGGACAAAACCGTTTTCGCGGGCAAAATTGATGGTATCGTCCATGTACTTCTGAATATTCGCAAATTGCTTCTTGTAATTATCGATTATTTCTTTTGCTTCTGCCCTGCTAATTCCCAAATTATCTGCGAGACCAAATGCACCCTGTCCATAAATAATTCCAAAATTCACACTCTTTGCCTTATACCTCATTTCCTTTGTAACAGCTGATTCCGCAACATTGTAAACCTTTGCAGCTGTTGCTGTATGAATATCCTTCCCGCTGATAAATGCTTCACACATTGCAGGGTCGCCGCTTATCGCAGCAACAATTCTTAATTCAATTTGTGAGTAGTCAGCAGAGATTAGCACATGATCCTTATCCCGCGCGATAAATGCCTTCCTGATCTCGCGACCTCTTTCAGTTCTAACAGGAATATTTTGAAGATTCGGATTATTACTGGCAAGCCGGCCCGTTACGGCTACCGCCTGGGCATAACTAGTGTGCACCCTCCCGGTTTTTTTATTCACCATCAACGGAAGTGCATCTACATAAGTGGATTTTAATTTTGTCAGCTCCCTGTAGGCGAGAATATCTTCAACAATTTTATTTTGATGCGACAATTTCAATAAAACATCTTCACCCGTTGCATATTGACCTGTCTTGGTTTTTTTTGCCTTCGGATCCAATTGCAATTTCTCAAAAAGTACTTCTCCCAATTGTTTAGGAGAAGAAAGATTGAATTTTACTCCGGCCTGGCTGTACACATTTTCTTCTGCCTGCCTGGCTTCCTTATCCAGTTGTTTTGAATAATCATTCAAAAATTCTGTATCAATTTTCACGCCCTCAAATTCCATGTCAGTTAGCACTTTCACCAATGGATTCTCCACTTCATAAAAAACTTTTTCTACTTCCTTTTTCTTTAATAAGGGTAAAAAAACATTTTTCAATTGCAATGTGATATCAGCATCTTCGGCAGCATAATCTTTTATTTTCTCCAGCTCTACATCGCGCATATTTCCTTGTGCTTTGCCTTTTTTGCCAATCAATTCATCGATGTGCACGGGTTCATAATTCAAATATTGAGCGCTCAATAAATCCATTCCTCTTTTACCATCTGGCTCAATAACATAATGCGATAGCATGGTATCAAATATTTTTCCCTTCAACTCAACTCCATACCATTTCAAAACCAATAAATCATATTTTAAGTTTTGTCCGATCCACAATTTTTCAACATCGCTAAAAAGGGGGTCGAAATGCGCAAGTATCGCGCGGGTTGTTTGCTGGTTAGGGGGACAGGGAACATACCATGCTTCTCCTGGTTTTACAGAAAAACTCATTCCAACTAGTTCCGCATCATTTGCATCTATATTGGTAGTTTCTGTATCGAAACAAATTTCTTTTTCCTTTTTGAGTTTTTCGACAAGGTCTCTTATTTCATCGTCGCTAACCACTGCAAAATATGCATGGTTGGTATTATTGATATTTTTCTCGGTTCTTAATCCGCCTTCAACATCTTCTTCTGCCTCTTCTTTTGTTTCAACTATTGCAGGCGATGTTGAAACTGGTTTTGATTTTTTAGTTTCCTGTCCGGCTACAGCATTTCCAAACAAATCTGTTTGAACAACTTCGGTTGCTCCACCAAAAACATTGAATTCATCTCCCAAAATTCTTTTACCCAGTGTTTTGAATTCAAGGTCTGTGAAGACTTTTACCAGCGCATCTTTGTTCCAATCTTTCAATTTAAAATCTTCCTCATGAAACTCGCACGGAACATTTGTAATGATCGTTGCAAGTCTTTTACTTAGCAGGGCCTTATCCTTTGCATTTCGCACTTTTTCTCCAAGCGCGCCTTTGATTTTGTCTGCATTTTCGACAACAGATTCAACTGAACCGAATTCAGCAATCAGTTTTGCTGCAGTTTTCTCTCCTACTCCCGGAATGCCGGGTATATTATCAACAGCATCACCCATCAATCCTAAAATATCAATGACTTTGCTTACATCGGGAATATTCCATTTCTCACAGACTTCTTTGGGGCCCATAATTTCTACATCTCCACCCTGGTAACCGGGTTTATAAATTTTTATTTTTTCAGAAACGAGTTGTCCATAATCTTTATCGGGCGTCACCATAAAAACTTCGTAGCCTGCAGCTGCAGCCTGTTTACTAAGAGTTCCTATGACATCATCAGCTTCATAACCATCTTTTTCAACAATGGGAATATTGAAACCGGTTATAATTCTTTTGATATCCGGAAGTGCATCCAGTAAGTCTTCGGGGGCATCCTGTCTGTTTGCTTTATAATCTGCAAATTCCGTATGCCTTTCAGTGGGCGCATGCGTATCAAAGCACACAGCCATATGCGAGGGCTTCTGATTATTCATCAAATCCAAAAGAGTATTGGTAAATCCAAATTGCGCATTCGTGTTTCTTCCTTTCGATGTGATTCTTGGATTACGGATTAATGCATAGTATGCCCTGAATACAAGTGCCAACGCGTCAAGCAGAAATAACTTTTTGCCCATGATATAATTAGAATTAATTGTGATTTTAGAATCTTGATCCAATGAAATGTGGAAGCATCTTTCTCCAGGTTGGCCAATCATGGGTAATATCTGTTCCCCAAATATCCAGTTCATGATTGATTCCCTTAGAATTTAATACTCCCGAAAACCTTCGGTTAGCCTCAGGATCCTCATAGGCACCGCTTCCGGTTGCAATAATTATTTTTCCGGCTCTGATTTTACTTAAATACCAATCGTCTGTCAAATTAGGGATGTAATGTATTGGCGAATTAAAATAAACCTGGTCATCAAAATAACCCTTTGTGTATTCTGTAAGATCATATACACCGCTCATAGCAATTGTGCCATTAATTAAATCAGGCCTCTTCAAAAACAGATTCATTGAATGCAATGCTCCGAACGAAGCGCCGCTTACAATAATTGTTGATTCGGCAGAGGTTTTGGATTTTATGAATGGAATTACTTCATTAAACACATATTCGTTGAATTGGTTTTGTCTGATTGCCTTATGCGCACCTTCCATTTCATTATTCAACCAGCTTTCGTTATTAATACTGTTTATAGAAAAGACTTTTATTTTTCCTTCATCAATGAACGGAGCAAGTGTATCTATCAACTGAAATCTTTCGTATTCGAGATAATCAGCAGCTGCTGTTGGTACAAGCAAAAGTGCAAATCCGTAATGTCCATAAACTGCTACGGGCATTTCCTTTTGCAATGAATTGCTGTACCAGGAGCTAAGTTCTCTTTCCATAAACAATGTTTTTGGCGTTTTCATTCTTTTTAATCCAATACCCCTTCTTTTATTTCCGTCCACAAATCCCGATAACACTGGGCGGCATATCCCGACCTTGCAAATTCTTCCAGTGGGGCACGATGAATACCCATTTTTTCTACATCAGAGAGATAAGGAATATAATTTTCGAAAAACTTTTTATCCTTATAAAGTTCCTCCATAATTTCTTTGTGCATATTTTTTCTGAGGTCAGCCAAAGTAAAAAAGCACATCAATTTTGAAAGATCAATATCTTTTTCCCTAAAATAATCTTTCACCATATGATAAGTACGCACCGAAAGTGTCGTGGGAATAACCGGCATCAATACGATATCTGCAGCAACAAAAATATTTTCTGCGAGTACAGAGACTCCGGGCGGACAATCAATGAACACAAAATCATACTCCTCTTCGAGGGGTTGCAAAATTCCCTTGAGTCTTTTTCTTGATGTACTCATTTCTTCAATGATTACGTCAAAACTTTTTGCCGAATGATCTGCTGGAATTATTTCCAGCTTCTCGTAATTAGAATCCATTATCGCATCTTCCAGATCGGCATCTTTAGCAATTAATTTTTTGATTCCTCCTTTATGCTTCGCCTTAATATGATAATAAAAACTGGTAGAGCCCTGTGGACCGATATCCCAAAGCAAGGTTTTATATCCGTCCTTTGCAGCCAGATATGCGAAATTCACGCAGGATGCAGTTTTTCCCACTCCGCCTTTTAAATTATACAGAGCAATTACTACCATGTCCAAAAAATTATTTACAGGAAACGGGATTATTTCTTCATGGCTTCGAGGCGCTTTTGCATGGAAAACATTTCGTCCCTTAATCGGGCTGCTTCCATAAAATCCATGTCACGCGCGGCTCTTTCCATTTCTTTTTTTGTTTTTGCAATTCCTTTCTCTAATTGTGGAACGGTGAGGTATTCCGCTTCGGGTTCGGCTGCTGTAGTCACCAGATCTTCGTCCGGTGCAACCGCATAAGGATTGTTCATATCATAACCTTTAATTTCGAGAACGGAAGTCTGCGCAAAAACCTGCTCCTTGCTTTTCTTCACAGTTTTCGGAATAATGTTATGTTCAGTATTGTAAGCAATTTGTTTTTCTCTTCTTCTTGCGGTTTCATCAATGGTCTTCTGCATGCTTTCGGTTATCGTATCTGCATAAAAAATTACCAGTCCATCCACATTTCTTGCTGCACGACCTGCGGTTTGAGTCAATGATCTTTCATTTCTCAGAAAGCCTTCCTTATCTGCATCAAGAATCGCAACCAGTGACACCTCTGGCAAATCCAGACCTTCCCTCAATAAATTTACTCCAACAAGTACATCGATATCACCCAAACGAAGTTGGCGGAGAATTTCAACTCTTTCCAAAGTATCCACTTCACTATGGATGTATTTTGATTTTATATTGATGCGATGGAGATATTTATCCATCTCCTCGGCCATTCTCTTCGTGAGCGTGGTCACCAAAATTCTGTCGCCTTTCTTTACTCTTTTATCAATTTCATCCAGCAAATCATCTATTTGATTTACGCTCGGTCTAATTTCTATTGGAGGATCCAGTAAACCTGTTGGTCGAACTACCTGCTCAACTACAACGCCACCTGTTTTTTCGAGTTCATAATCACCGGGAGTAGCTGAAACAAAAATCGACTGATTCAGCATCGATTCGAATTCATGAAAATTGAGTGGTCGATTGTCCAATGCCGAAGGCAAACGGAATCCATAATCAACCAAAACAAGTTTTCTGCTTCTGTCTCCGCCATACATACCACTTACCTGAGGAATGGTTTGATGACTTTCGTCCACAACAAGTAAAAAATCTTTGGGAAAATAATCCAGCAGGCAGAATGGTCTGGTTCCCGGAGCACGACGGTCGAAGAAGCGTGAATAGTTTTCCACGCCATTGCAATATCCCAGTTCGCGAATCATTTCCATATCATAATTCACTCTTTCACTCACTCTTTGCGCTTCAATATATTTTCCTATAGATTTAAAATAATCAACCTGACGGGACATTTCATCCTGTATTTCAGCAAGAATTTGCTGCATCATATCCCGCGGGGCTATATATAAATTCGCGGGGAAAATAGCAGCATTTTCAACTTGAGAAATTCTTTTGCCGCTACTTTTTTCCAGTGTTTCTATGGATTCGATTTCATCCCCAAAAAAACTAACCCTGTATCCATAATCCACATAAGGCAAATTAATATCGATGGTATCTCCTTTTACGCGAAAAGTTCCACGGGTAAAATCAATCTGACTTCGATTATACAGGGAGTTTACCAGTGCATGAAGAAAACCCTGGCGACTTACCTGTTGACCTTTATGTAAGCGAATGATTCCATTTTCAAATTCAGTAGGATTGCCAATACCGTAAATACAACTTACAGAAGCAACCACGATGATATCTCTTCTTCCGCTTAATAATTCTGCAGTGGCCTGCAACCTTAGTTTATCTAATTCCTCATTGATAGAAAGATCTTTCTCGATATAAGTATCACTTACCGGCATATAGGCTTCCGGCTGATAATAATCGTAATAAGAAACAAAATATCCCACAGCATTATCGGGGAAGAATTGTTTGAATTCTCCGTACAATTGAGCAACCAGTGTTTTATTGTGAGTGAGAACCAGTGTAGGTTTTTGTACATTCTGAATCACATTTGCAATGGTGAAAGTTTTTCCAGAACCAGTAACTCCCAATAAGGTTTGATATTTCTCTCCCTGCAGAATTCCTTCTGTAAGTTCCCGGATCGCCTGAGGCTGATCGCCCGCTGGATCATACGTGGAGTGTAATTTAAATGGCATACGAGGGTATGCAATTTAACGAATACCTATTGATAAATGAAGGATTTGATTTGAATGGAAATGTTTAACGCTACTTTAAGCGATTGTATTTTTTGAGAATTTTTCGAACCGCTTCAACAGGCATTCCATACACCGTATTGCCATTAATGCCGGTCATGGTTCTACCTGCCACGAGAGCATTAATAACTGCCTCTTCAGCAGCCTGAATAGTGGCCTCAAAAAGAGAATTAATTTGATTATTAGAGAGGGTTTGAACTGTGGAAATACTGTCGTTATTAAAAGCTTTTGGATTTGCCGTAGAGAATGCAATATAAATATCGCCCGAACCATTTCCTCCTATTCCCCCTGTTCTGCCAACGCCCAGGGGAACCCGCTGTGCAATTCTTTTAAGTTGATGCGGTAAAAGTGGTGCATCAGTAGCCACCACAACTATAATGGAGCCGGTTTCGCTTTGCGGACTAAAATTAGACGCTACTGATCGCTGATCTATCACCATTGGTAATGTGTCAACAAGTTCTCTGCCAACGGGCGATCCGGAAATGGTGAGCTGGTATCTTCTACCATGATTGCACTGAACTAAGACTCCAACTGTGTAACCTCCATCTGCCTTACTTAACACTCTTGATGAAGTTCCTATTCCTCCTTTAAACCCGTAACAAATCATGCCAGTTCCACCACCTACGCCGCCTTCCTGGAAATAGCCACTCTTCGCACTGTCAAATGCTGCAAAAACATTTTCTTTCTTTACATGTTGACCATTGATATCATTTAATATCCCATCATAAGTTTCTGCAACAACAGGGTAGGCGTACCAATAGCCCTTGCCAAAGGGAGAATAATAGTGGTGCTGATCCATCCATTGCCAGGTTGCGTCCCTAACGGTACCAACGCTACCAGTTGTAGTAATTAAAATCGGTGTTTCGAGAAATCCACTTTCTGTGATCCAATGTGTACCGGTCATGTCACCATTCCCATTTAGCGAATACCAGTTTGCATAAACCGGATCAAAATTTTTACCACGGGGAAGGATAGCCGTAACTCCCGATCTTACTGGTCCAACTCCTTTTACAAGTTCACCAGAACCTTTAATAATAGTTGAATGTCCCACTTCTACTCCCGGCACATCAGTAATTGCGTTATAAGTTCCAGGATTTCCATCGAACATGATTCCATAATCGCGGGCTCTTTTCGTGGACTGGCCCTGGGAGCCGATCCACGAAAAAAGTGCAAGGACAATAATGATATTTTTTATATCGGAAAAGTGCTTTACCATTACTGGATTTGTTGCGTAACCGATTTTAAGTATGCGTTGAATTTACTGATTATGTTTGCTGCAATTTCAATTTGTTGTTGTGCCTCCTTCCAATTTCTTTGTTCGATGGCTTCGCGAATTCCAGGAAGCGTTTTTACACCATAGCCCGTATATAAACCCGGAGCATAAATAGTGTGTTTGTACCATGGCCTTCTTGGCAATCCGGCATCTGTCAGGAGTTTTTGTTCTGCCTGATAAAGACTTTTATTGATTTGATCTTTTTTGGTAGATGAAGTTTTTGCTTTGGAAATTGCTTCAGATAAACTTGAAGTGGTCTTATCCAGGTCTTCAATTGAATTTTGAAGATTGGAGAAATTTAAAAATGGGACTTCTGATTTGGGTGATGGTGCCTGAATTTTTTCAGTTGGATCAGCAGCGTATTTGTATTGCTGATCCGATATAATTTGATTTTCCAGTTCAGTGTTTTCGCGCATTTGATCAGACATACTGATCAGATCATTTGCATAACCTTTTACAGTTGTGAAAAAAGTTCTGAAATCAAAAGGAAGCATTTCACAATTGGCTAACCTGATTGCAGAATGACCCGCAGTTTTCGCAAGTGCTACCCCATATTCAAAAGTTGGATCCTTAAATCTTCTATAATCATCGTACGAATCGTATATGGAATGGTACTCACCACCACCATCTTCACCTCCGTAACCATAATTGAGTGATGAAATTCCAAGGTGTTGAATGAAGGGTGAATAATCTGAACCCGATCCCATCGCTCCAATGCTGATCGTTTTTTTACCAATCAATTCTTTCTTTTTCGAGTCTGATCCTGCATCAACAATATCTCTTGCTCTTCTTCTGTCCAGCACACTAATTTTTGTTTGAGGATCTGTAATATCTCTTGCAATTTCATTCACAAATCCTTCCAGGGCATGAGATCCTTCTGCATATAAAAACCCTCTTCCACTTGCATCAGTATTAATATAAGTCACTGCTTTATCCTGCAATTCATCCCAATGCTCTTCTGCCCATTCGGTGGAACCTAACAATCCTGGCTCTTCACCATCCCAGGCACAGAAAATAATTGTTCTCTTTGGTTTCCATCCACTCTTTGCCATCACACTAAGGGAACGTGCTTCTTCCAGCATACTTGCCTGTCCGCTCAAAGGATCGCTTGCTCCATTCACCCATGCATCGTGATGGTTTCCGCGAATCACCCACTGGTCAGGAAAATCACTTCCGGGCATTTTTGCAATTACATCTCTCAATTCACGAATCTGCCAGTCGAAAGAAAGCTTTAGATGAACAGTTGCTTTACCCGGACCAACATGGTATGTAATTGGCAAAGCTCCTCTCCATGATTCAGGTGCAACTTCACCTTCCAATGCTTTCAGCAATGGGAGGGCATCTTTATAGCTGATGGGAAGCACAGGAATTTTTAAGAGATTCAATGCTTCTTTTTGGTCCAATCTTTTTGCATCTTTTACTGCACCCGATCCTGGTGTTAACGGATCCCCGGGATAAATGGGCATATCCAAAACAGATCCTCTTTGAACGCCGGTTTCATTTTTGTATGCACCCTTAGGATAAACATCGCCCTGGAAATATCCATCATCCGCAGGATCAGAATAGATGATACAGCCGATTGCTCCATGTTCTTGCGCAACTTTTGGCTTAATCCCTCTCCATGAATGACCATATTTTGCAATGACAATTTTCCCTTTCACATCTATTCCCAATCTTTCCAGCATTTCATAATCTTCAGGCACACCGTAATTCACAAAGACTAATTGTCCCGTAACATCTCCATCTGCTGACCAGCAATTATATGTTGGTAATTGCTCAGCAGCTTGTCCGGATGTTGCATCTTCCTTTAACGGCATCTCTTTTAAGCCGGCTTTAAATTTTGTAGGAGCCGTCATCTCCAGCACTCTTTCTTTTGGTGTGGGAAACAGAACGAAAAAGCTCTCAATTTTTGCATCATAACCCCAGCTTTTGAATTTGTTGAGGATATATTCTGCAACTTGTTTACCACCGGGAGAACCTACATGGTGGGGTCGTGCCGACATTTCTTTTATGTACTGACTAATATTTTGTGCGGATAGATTTCCGTCGAACTGGCCTTCGATTGTAGCTTCTTGTTTAGAAGAAGTTTCTCCAAATCCGGAAATTGAATTTGTTTGCGAAAAACCAGCGCCAGGAATGGCAAGTAAGAAAGCAATTGCAAGATGTTTGTACCTCATGTTTGTTGGTTAGGATAGATTAAAAAGATGATTGAATTTAATAAGTTTCAGGAATACTATGGCCCAATATGAATTTTTATTTGAAAAGATCCGGGTGTTTGTCTTCGTATTCGGATGCCTTTTGAAATGCTTTGCCTACCGCCAGCAATTGGGCCTCGCCATATAATTTTCCCAACAATGTAATGCTTGTTGGAAGCGATTTATCATCGAAACCCGTTGGCATGCAGAGAGCGGGATGTCCGGTGAGGTTTGTGATAGCCATTTGTTTCCCGGTCCATGTCGGGCAAATTACAATATCATATTTCTCAAAAAGCTCATTCATTTTTTTCATGAGCAGATAGCGATGCCTGTTTGCGTTAACGTACTCAACAGCAGGAATAAACCTTGCTGTTCTAAAATAATTGGGCCAATCTCCGGGAGTTTGCCGGGTGAGTTGATCGTCAATATTCAACCTGGTAAGATCATCAAACGCAGCTGCGGATTCGGAACCGATCACAATTCCGATGATGTCAAAAGAATAAACTGTTGAATCAGGAAATTCAACGCTATCAATTTTTGCTCCCAGTTTGCGAAGGGCTTCCAGAACTTTCCAATCGTTTGCAGTAGGAATTAGTTTATTGAAATAATTAGAAGCGTAGGCAATTTTCAATTTTTTAAAATCAACATTGCCTGTGTAATTGAAGGGCATATTTACTGCGGATCCATCTTTTCCGTCACTACCATGTATAGCCGCAAATACTACTGCGTCGTCTTCTGCGCTTCTGCAGATGGGTCCAATTTTATCCAGACTCCAACTTAATGTCATTCCACCAGTCCTGCTCACGGAACCGAAAGTAGGACGGAGCCCTGTGGCGCCGCATGTATGACTTGGAGAAATAATGGAACCATAAGTTTCTGTACCTATGGCAAATGGTACAAGGCCCGCCACAGTTGCGGAAGTGGAACCTGCAGAAGATCCGCTGGAACCATAATTCAAATTCCAGGGATTTTTGGTTCTTCCTCCATACCAGTAATCACCCATGGCAAGCGCTCCAAGCGTGAATTTTGCAATCAGTACAGCGCCTGCAGATTTTAATTTCAGATAAACGTAAGAATCTTCTTCAATGTCCTGTTCCTTGTAAGGGGCCGCTCCCCATGTTGTTTTTGTTCCTTTTACTGCGAATAAATCTTTTAATCCGTAGGGAATTCCATGCAACGGGCCGCGATATTTTCCTTTAGCAATTTCTTCGTCTGCCTGCTGCGCTTCCTGCATCGCTATTTTTTCAGTAATTGAAATGACGCACTGTAAAGTGTCACCATATTTTTTGATTCGATCGATAAAGAATTTGGTAAGATCAACCGAACTAATCTTGCGATTTTTTATGAGCGAGGCGAGTTCAAGAATAGAATAGAAAGCAAGTTCATTTTTATTTTTTGGAAGAGAAATGTTTGCAGGGATGTTCCAATTAATGGGTTCCTGTTTAGTGTTGAAATGCATTCCTGGTAAAACAGGGCTTTGCCAAAGGCTCATTGGAATTGAATTGGGCAAATTGATTTCGTGCATTTTTTTGAAATCAGAAACATTGTCTCTTAACCCGGGATACATCATCACTCTTTCAGACTCTGTAAAATTCATGTCGATAATATGAGAAGCTGGCGCAATGTCACTAAGGGAAATAGTGTCCTGAGAGAAAGAGGAATCTGTTCCCCAAAGGAGAACATAAGCTAAAATTAATTTTCGCATATACAGTTGAATGGAGGTTTCTAATTTATAAATAGCGATCCTAATTATTATTTCTCAATCGCACCCAAACATAATCCGAAAGGACTTTTCCATTTTTGATCACAGCATCTTTACGGATGCTCTCTAAGTGAAAGCCATTTTTTTCAAGCACTTTCATCGAGGTTTGATTGTATTCGAATACCTCGGCATAGATCCTCACAATTTCTCCGAAAGTTTCGAAAATATAATCAACAATTTGTCGCACGGCTTCAGTTGCGATACCTTTTCCCCAATAGGGTTCTCCAATCCAGTAGCCGATTTCCGCTGTGCATTTATATACGTCATCCTTTAGTTCAAGTCCTACGCAACCCACGAATTTTTTTTCATGTTCAATTGCGAAAACCTGTTGCGGTTTTTGATGTAAGCAAAATGCTATAAAATCTTCAGCATTTTTAATGGTATAAGGATGTGGAAGTCGATCCCGCAGGTTATTCCAGATTTTCACATTATTTGCCAGGCTCGCCAACTCCTTTGTGTCATGTTTTGTCCATTGTCTTAAAGTTATTTCCATTTCATATCCATTGTATCAATGATCCACTCTTCTTTTGAGGTATTCGCTAAAATCGGGAAATGATATTTCATATTCATCGTGCATCAATGGGGAAGTCATGAGGAAATCGGATGTTGCGCGATCGCAGGCTACAGGGATATTCCAAACTACGGCGAGTCGAAGGAGGGCCTTCACATCCGGGTCGTGAGGTTGGGCTTCCATTGGATCCCAAAAAAATATGAGAACGTCGATAGCTTCTTCTGCAATCAGGGCTCCAATTTGTTGGTCACCACCCAACGGACCACTAAGCATTTTTTTTACGGGGCGATCCAGTTTTTCCTCTAACAACTTGCCCGTGGTTCCTGTGGCAATTAATTCGTGTTTCGCCAATACAGCTTTGTTGAATATGGCCCATTCCAATAAATCGTGCTTTTTATGATCGTGTGCGACGAGTGCAATTCTCTTTCTTTTGGCGAGTTTCCTGGATTCTTTCATGTTCTGATTTTTTGAGAAATTAATTCCGGAATTATAAGGGGTTTCTATTTAACCTGAAAGCTAATAAAGGTAAATGCAATAAAAAAGCCATCGGAGTTTGTTCCGATGGCCTTGAAAAATTCATACCTGGACGACCGTCCCTGTATATTTTTAAATTAACGAACTGTAGATTGTTATTACTTACTATCCATATAAAAAATCAAATTTCCTGGAAATTCTAGGCGCTTACGGCCTGAGTCTGAACTTCCTTAATCTTTTCGCGAATTTTCGCTTCAATTTCTCCCGCCAGTTCAGGGTTGTCTACTAATAATTGTCTAACTGCATCACGACCCTGTCCCAG
>PSRI01000173.1 GCA_003175935.1 Bacteroidota bacterium | reverse complement strand
CTTGACTTTTCTTTGGTTACTTTCTTTGTGTCAAGGCAAAGAAAGTAACAATAAAGTCATGGTTGAAATGATCAAGCTTTTCGAAAAGTACGTTGCCAACGACGTAATGGATATTGCAAGGAGGCAAAGTTTTCTGACCGTAGTCACGGCACACGTGACGAAGGTGCGATGAAGTAATCAAAAACCTCTTGCAATTTTAGTAAATAGAGAAAAATCGCGGAAGCTCAGGTAGAGGAATCTCAACGTCATTTCATGTTTAACTTGACACTATAGTACTTAGACATGAAATGATGCCGAGCGACTGTCCCAGGAGCTCATAGTATGCGGCCAAACATAATTCGGTAGGTGGTTCCTGAAGACAGAAACCACGGCAGTAAAAGTAAGCCCGAAAAACCTGGCCCATTTACCGTTCTTCTATTGTCATTTCGATCGGGGGTGCGAGAAATCTGCTTTGGCATAGAACCAGGATGATTGCAAATCATCCTTCCTTTTCTCTCAAACAATCACAATCGATTAAACGTTTTGGCCCTACGGGGCAAAATTTTATTTTTATGTTATTCCTACAAACCTTTTGTCTCTACGGGACAAGGTTGTATGAATTAGTTTTCTCAATTGAAACGTGTAATCAAAAAACTCTTGCGACGTAGAATAGAGAAAAAATGGCGCAAAGTCAGGTAGAGGAATCTCAACGTCATTTCAATTTTAACTTGACACTATAGTACTTAGACATGAAATGATGCCGGGCGGCTGTCCCCCAGGAGCTCATAGTATACGGCCATAATTCAGTAGGTGGTTCCTGAAGACAGAAACCACGGCAGTATAAAAGGTCATGAATCCTGAACACGTTAAAAAACCACGACCTTCGACGAATACTTTTTTGTTTTGGTTTGAACTTTTACAAAATACATTCCTGCAGGAAGATGGATAGGCACTGTTACATATTGTCCGGCATTACCTGCGTTCACATAATTTGTTTGCACCAATTGTCCCAGCATATTGTAAAATTGAATTTGGTCTCCTTCTTTCAATCCATCACTCAATGCAATGGTGATTCGATGTATGTAATTGGGATTGGGATAAACTACAAACTCTTTGTTATTGGGCAGAGGACCTAGATCCTTGTACAATTGAGTAGTTGCAATTTGTTGCCTTCCAAATAGTGGCCCGCTCCATTCGAGTTTGCAGACTGCATCTCCGGCATTTTCGTAATATTCAATCCTGATTTGATTCTTTTTACATTTTTCGAGCGTAATTGTTCCTGTATATTCGCTTGCTGGTTGATCAACCCATGCGTCAATGATCAATTGATTGTTGACCCAAACACGGATTCCATCATCCGCAGTTGCATAAAAAGTATATGAACCTGAATCCAGACTTTGCACATAACCCGTGAAACGGGCTTTGAATAAATCCTGGCTAATTCCCGCAGGACTTCCTCCACCCCAGTCGAAATTAATACCTGGTTCTATTTTGGTAGATGTTGCTACAGCAGGGAAATTTCCACCGGCTGCTGTATTTGTAAAATATTCTGCAAATAAACCTTTACCATCACTGTTACAAACTGCAGGCTCAGTTAATAATTGAGAAGTTGGAATATTTTGTCGGCATATACCATTTGCACTCCATTGCAAAATGCAACTCGCAGGATTGGTATTAGAATAATATTCCACAACAATGTCATAGGTTTTTGTTCTTTGCAGGGCTATTGATGCAGTATGTGTGGTTATTGTTTGATCTGTCCAACTATCAATGATAAGATTACCATCGATGGTCACGCGCACCCGATCACTGGCGGTGATATAAATGTTATAATTATCATCGGTGAGCGGTAGTAGCTTTCCAGACCACCTCACTTTAAATTGGTCGCTACTTATTCCGGGAGCCGGGCTCGCCTGTCCCCAATTGAAATTAATTGAAGGATCCAACTGGACCAGGTTGGGCACTTCCGGGCCTGTATTAGATGCATTTGAAAAATACTCAGCTTTCAAACCGGCACCATTTCCATAAGCCAAACCCGTTAGTGCGCCAGCACATTTTAGACCGTATACTTTTATTGCATGCGAAAAAGTCGGCACATAAACCTTACCGTTAGCAATAGTTGTTGGGTTGAATTTCGCAAACTTTCCAACTACGTCTGGTGAATTGTTGTCGCTGGTCCAGAGTGCATTCCCCGTTATATCATTTGCACGATATGCGGAAACAGTTCCAGGGCGAACCTGGTTATTTGCATTTCCTGATGAAGGGAAGGAAGTCCAGATTATTGCAGAGGAAGTATCATCCTGATTTGATGAGATCGATAACATCGCTCCGGGCATACCATAATCAAGATTTCGATTGCCTTCCTGAAAATTATTGTCGAAAGTATTTGTGGATCTGTCTAAAGTGAAACGACGCATCTTAAAACTTTCTGACCATCCATAAACAAATTCTCCGGTAGAAAATTTTGCATACACAGGGGATCCGTGCACGTGAACATCACCCTGTCGTCCCGAATTAAATTCAATAGTATCGACAACAGAATTATTTGTATCGCTAAATCTGCCCATCGCATTATAATCGACCACATAGGAAATTCCCTGTTTGGAACCGGATACCGTGAGGCTTGAATTGGGAATCATAAGCACACCATCACATCCGTAATCAAGATCATTATCGTCGAGATATTGATAATCTGCTGGGGTGAACCAATCGAGTAGCCCCAGCTGCGGAGATAATTTGATAAGGCTTTCACTTCGACCGTTAATAAAGTCTGAATTGTCAGAGCTTGTTGTTCCGTTTCCTGTCACCACGTAAAGGTTGCCATCTTCTCCAACGGAAATCCCCTGGCCTGCCATCCAAATACCACCAGCCCAGCCATTTGGAGTTGCGTTATAAGTATATTTCAGATCGAGTGTTTGGGCATCGAAGCCGAGTATCCAACCATGATAAGGTCCCCAGTCGCAATGCGATGCACTGGCCGCATAAACTGTGTTATTGTAAAGCAACAATCCCGGTCTTTGATTTTGATATTTGGCATCATAACGGAGTATATTACCCGCACTTCCCGCACCGGAACCTGAGATTTGAACATCGATGAGTTTTGGACTTCCAGTTTTATGCTGACCAGTATGAATATCTATTGCATTCATATAGCCACGAAACATGCCGCTGGCATCAACAGTTTTAGTGGCTACATATAAAGTGGAAGTGGTTGTATCAATAACTGGCGTACCAACAATCCCAAATCGTCCCGAGAAATCTCTGTAATTGCCTCCGCATGGAGAACCTTCAACCGGATCCTGCAAATCAGAAATAGTGGGCGCTCTTTGTCCGGCAGGACTCAAATTTACCTGCCATAAAGGTGCACCGTTGGCAACACTATCGGCATCGAATGCATACAGACTATTATTAACCGTGGCAACAAATAAGACACTTCCAGTATGAGTGCCTATTGTAGTTTGTCGAACAACTAACGGTTGAGCATACACCTCATCGTCTACGCTTAGAGTAGCAATGCAACCAAACTGAGTTGATGAAACATTTGCGTGATTGAGGATTGTTTCCTGGTTGTTCCAACCCGTGCGGCCTATATTATTGTGTTGGGTTATTACGGAGACAGTATTCTGGCTCTTTGAGGAGAGACTAAAAAACAAAAAAGACGCAAGAAGCCAGGGCAAGGGTTTAGGGATCTCCATTTGCATGGGCTGAAAATACAGAATATTCTAATACACATATGATAATTCCATAGGGCAGTTTTCAAAGAATCGGCCTTGTGCTCTTCCATCAACTATTCGCCTCCGCGGTTAAATTTTTATTTGAACCACCGAGACATGGAACACACTGAGGTTCACAGAGCGAGTCATTAGCGGCTTTGAGTTCCGATAGCCATCGGGATTGCGACCTGGCGAGAAATCTTACGGTTCTTTTTTTGAAACAAATTTGCTGATCAAACGATTCAATGGACCGCGGATCAAAATGTATGGCACAATTGCAAGCACAATCGCTACAAAGATAGATTCAAGAGGATAGAATCTTGCCTCTGTATTGTATTTATGAGTCACGATTAACTGATACACTACGTCAAGTATCAATGCCAACACAAAAACTTTGCTGATGTCTTTCCAACCTTCCCGAAGGATTTTCTTTCGATCCTCTGCATTCTTATTTTGAATTATTCTCATTAAGTAGGGAGACACACCTTTTTTTGCATCGCGAATTGCAGCGAGTGTTGCAAAAATTAATGACATGAGTGGCTGAAGCAAAAACCTGAAATGCATCGGGCCTTCAGTCCTTTCTAAAAGGTTTGAAAAAAACCTGGTGATGATTTCATACATAGTTTTCGAATTTTAAAGTCATAATTTCAAATTCAAAACTTACTCGAGAAATTAATCTTAGTAGTGAACTGAATTTTATTTCCTGTTGAATGAAAACCGTCCTGAAAATTATCACGTCTTCCATATTGATATTCTATACCCACGAGCCAGTCGGGCTTCAACCTTGCAAATAAATTCGCCACCCCATATTGACCTAATCTCACTGCGCTGGGCGCCTGTAAATCACTATTCTTAACTTCCTCCATTGAATAGCCAATCGAACTAAATAAAATTTTTGTCCAGGCAATTTCAGTAAAAAGGAAAAATCCCCAAACCGGCAAAGCTTCTCCCACAACTGGTTTCAAAGGATCACCCGGATTACTCTTTACACCAATATCTGGCAATACATCTGCAAAATAGTTTCCGATAGCCTTGCCTCCCACTCCCTGGAATTTAAATTTTATTCTATCAGTTGCATTCACAACTGTACTCAGATTAAAGCCCCACCCAACAGTACGGCCACTTAAATCTAAATATCCCGTTCCCGGGACCGTAATCCATTGCAAACTTTTCAACATAAAACCAGTTTGCACATAACCCCAGGATATATTGTGTCGATAATTTCCTGAAAGATTCGGGAATCTAAAGACTCCCTTTGTTTCTGCCAGACCGGAAATTGTCGCGTCATCACCACCATCTGCAGTTGCGCCGGGCTTTTCAACTGCAATACTGAAACGGTCTGTTTTATTATTTATCGGTGTATATCTGATTTGAATATTAAACATGAAATTTCTCGATGAGGGTCCCCAATATTCCATTGTCACCGGGAACACATCCATGTCCATAAATGCTGATGCTGTTTGTCCGACTAAAAATTTTCCCAATTCACCGTAAGCATTTACTAAATGTATTGTGGTTTGACCGGCATCTTTCCCAAATCCGACCATATCGATATCGAAGCGTGTCTTCAAAATTCCCATGCTGGTTGGATAGGATGTTTTTACTCCAAACTTGGATTGCCTCACACCAAAATAAGTATTTCCAGAGGGCCCAAACTGACCTTCATAGGCCGGAAGTTTGGTGGGTCGCATCATATCAAACCAGGCCGGATCAATAGAATTAAAATTATAGCCAGCATCCATCGATGCGGCGCCATAGATCTCTATTGATTTTGTACTGTCCTGACAGAATACGGATGATGGATAAAGAAGTAATAGAAACTGGGCAATAAAACTTAAACTAACGGTTAAGATTATGCGCCGAATTTGTTCTGAATATTTCCCCGGGCCGCAAGAAACTGTACCGGTATTATTTTTTTCGCTCATCTGAAAGTGGCGAGATTTCTCCAGAAATGTTCAATGCTTTCATCTCCCCCAAATAAAGTTGTGAATATGGTAGAGTCTGCCAGTAAAATATCTCCAGGACGTTCCGAAGTTGGCGGCATCCACAGGAACATATTGAACTCGCGATTACCTGCTTCTGTAAATGGATGTGGATTTGAAAGATCGATAGGTTGCTTTGCAAGAACGTGAATTGCGTTAGGGTCTTCCGTAGTTACAGCATAGTGTGGAAGATGCATGTGAAACACAAAACTTGAAACATTTTTGAGCAGGCCGTGAGTATCCAAATCTTTATTTACATTGAGCGGAACCAATTGCGTAGTGCCTTTTAAAGTGGCTGGCCTTAAACCAAACCTGTTTTCAACGGGTACACCCAGTCCTTTCATTAGAGAGCGCGTGTATTTACCAAATCTTTGTTGTCTGGGTACCAGTGGATCACCGTGATGTTTATACTCCATTTGTCTTTCCTTCATATCCTGCGAAGTGCCAACATCATGGTGTGGTCCGAGTATCAGACAGGTCCCCGGTCTTTTCAACCATTGTTTGATGGCTTCAATTTCTTCAGGTGCAGCTTCCTGTTCGGTTACCATGTGGTCCAATCCGAATACCATGAGCGTATCTGTATCATTCAGTATTCTTTCGTCAATAGGTAAGCGCTGGCCCGCCTGGTCAATGCGTTGATATACGCAAGGCTGAATTCCTGTCACCTCTTCAACCAGAAGCTGAAAGCGAAGAAGGGACAAATGAAATAATTCCAGCGTACCTGCAATGCCCTGAAGGAACATTTTTTCTGAATATTCTATGGATTCAAAAGCAGGCCAGGAAACCCGACGAACTTCCGTCATAGTTGAAAAGCGGTTATCCATCTTCGTTATATCCTGGTTGGCTTCCCAGGGATAACTCCAGGTCCAGTAAATAGAGAATCTTCTTTTGCCCTGAATAAATTTTCGGCCCGTATTGAAATGATTATATAGTCTTGCCCTGGTTTTATCTGTTGTAATCATGACAGAAATTATTTAATGGCGCAAGCGCACCATGACAAAAATTTATTTCAGCGATGCGAGATAATGCAGGGCCTTGATGCCCGGCAGAAAGAAATAGGCGCCGCCTTTTACAGACGTAAATGCGGGCAATCCCTTAATTGTTTTTTTCAAAGGTCTTTTGGGAATCGTCATATTAAAAGTTCCGTCCTGTGTACCGATGAATGGATCTCTTTCGCCGAGTTCAGCAAATTCAGGATCATTGGCCCATACCGATACTAGGAATTCAAACTGACGAGAAATATCTGCACAACCTGCAAAAACTGCAATACCGCGATTTGCTCCATCTTCAGGCGCACCTTCGGGTAGATGCGGACCGTAAGTTCCACCTCTGCGTATAATCAATCTTCGGTTCATGATTTGTGAAACCTTATTATCCCGAACATTCATGCGACGAATATGTGAACCTACCGGGCATGCATAGCCTTTAGGATCCATATTGGCGAAATCAAAGTTGTTATTTCTTTTTTCATCCCACCCTAATTCATGATCATCTTTTTCGGGACAAAGGACCAGTGGTGCGCCTGACTTCCTCCATCGACCCATCAATTTAGCAGCAAGAAATTCCTGTTCATCTTCAGTAGCTGCATTCGCTTTTAAGAAATCTCTAAATGCACCAACATGTTCTTTCATTTTCACATAAGCCAGAAAGCTTCCGTTCTTTGAAAGTTCTACAGGTTGCGGCAATGCAGGCATCGTGCCTGTTTCATCATTATATCCCAGAAAAAATTCCCCAGCTTTGCTTGGAGGCATTGATCCCGGAGAAGGTGTGATTCCCATTCCTTCGATTACCGGAGTAGTAATGCGGTCACGGTACCCAAAGTGTTCATGTACGTAATCATATGGTGGCAAAGCTTCAAGGACCAATGTCGATAAAGTATTTACTCCCGGGTTTTCTTTAAGCCATTGATCATGCAAATCGATGCATCTTTGTTTTTCTTCCTGGGTTCTTGCAAATAAAATAACAGTTGCGTGAAGATTGGGATCAGTGATTTTATCTTCCCAGTTATCCGGGTGATTATAATCTGTAAATCCCAACATACGCGCTCTTGCAGCCATACCTTGTTTATATGCATCGGGAAAACTTTCGAGTGATGCTTCATCAACTCCCAGTTTTTTTAATCCATTATATGTAAACGCCAGCGTAATCCACCTAAGATCTGTTTCTGCAGCTTCCAATACGGATTTAGCAACTCCTACTTTGTCGGCAAGTGCACCCACCCATTTTCTTCCGCTATCAGCTGAATCGAAACTCATGAAAAAATACTGGGCAATTATTGCGCGGGGTCGACACAACAGGTAATGCTGTATATCATCCAGTTCAAGCATGAAAATTATTTTTTAGTTTGGACTTATTGCATTTGATCCAGCATCTCGGAAAAAGCTGCCTTTAACCTGAGTGCTTTTTTAATTTCATCCGCAGAGACGTATGGATATTCTCCGTATTCCAGAAAACTGTTGCACTGATGTTCGCGGACAAATTTGATGAAGGCTGGCGTATTCGTTTTCCAATCTTCAGGAAAGCCAACTAAATTCTCGAAAACTGTATTTACACCTGATAAAGTAAAAAGTGCAACTGCATCTTCTGTGTATTTATCAAAATCAGTATCAAAAATTCCCTGATACATAAATTTCGTGTCATTATCGAAAAGCACCCAGCGCAAATAATGAAGCTTGAGTGGTGCAAGCAAATCCGGACTTCCTTTGAGCGCTTCTGCAATTGTAGTTCCATATTGTCTTACGATTGCTTCTCTTCCTGGTTTCACATCTGCGATGATTGTAAAACCATAACAGGCAGGAGTCTTTGGCCATATGGGACCATAGCGACCCATTTCCCATTCTTTATTTTCTTTTGGAATTGCGACCGCTTTAGGAGTTTCCCATTCGTGCGTTTTCATTTTGAATTGTTTTTATGTTTAATATAATGATAGTACCACAACCTCGCGGCCATGATAAATAGGGTAGCTTTATAGATTATTGAGGCGTAATTGTGGTGAGATCAAAGGTATATTTCTGAGCTGCCCGGCAATTTTTCTATCTGGTTTTACCGTAAAACGAAAGAAGGATTCCAATCCGTTAACCGTAAAATATTCTAATGGAAGGTTAATTTTAGAGTACCAAGTACCTAGTACCGAGTACCGAGACTAAGGAGTTTTCTTTGCGTCTTTGCGAATCTTAGCGCCTTTGCGTGAAGACTTATTTGCGATCTTTTTTATGAAATCGATATCCCAGAATAATTTTGAAAATCGAATTATCTGTACTCCTGGTTAACCCCCATCCATAACCGAAGTTTAATTCCCAATCAGGTGACCAGTCCAAATCAACGGCAGCAAACAATTGGTGCTGCTGACTCTCGTATGGATCAATGTGGTTCAATGGTCCAACAGATCCATAATATTCAAATCCGGTAGCTATAACTTTTGTGATATTGTAAGAGGCTTTCAAATTTGGCGAAAACACAAATCCAATGTCTTTATTTTCACCATGAAATGATTTGTCAAAGGTTGGATTAAAGGACACATAAAATTTTCCCAACTCTTTATCAACTATTGGTCTGATTTCGAGCGACCAGTCATCTTCACTATATTCCCTGCTTTGCCAACCTCCTTCAACAGACAAACTCACTCCCACCGGCCAATGCAATTCTACAGGAACCATGACTCTTGGACGAATATGACTTCCCACATAACCAGTTCTGCCATCGCTACCCCAGGCCGTGAAAAAATAAAATCCGGTTTCAAACCAGGTAGTCCAACCGTGAGTTATTTCAATTGTTTCATGCAAAACATTATCCGTGGGAAGCACTCCATTAATAGTCTCTGTGGTTCCACCAAATGTAAAATTGCTATGCAGTTCAACCATGGTCGAACCCTTTTGCAAAGTTGGAGATGCATAAACCTGTATTTCATAATTCTCCTGCCCGAAACTAGTTTCGGCGAATGCAGTTACGCATGCCGCTAACAATATTGCATATTTAATCCAGAAGTTCATGACCCGAATTTAGCTAAGGGATTTTAGATGTTAGATTTTAGATGTTGGATTTTGCCTGCCTGCCTACCTTCGGCAGGTAAACCGGCAGGCAGGGATTTTGGAGTAAAGCATCAAACTGGATGGACAGGAATCGTTGCTCGCATTATGCAATTGTTTGCTACTGTTTCGGGCGAGAAAATAACAACGCAGGGAAAAGAAGCAGTGTATATGGTCGGTGCTAAGTAACCAGACTAACAATATCTTAAAAACAAAAAGCGCGACGAATATGCCGCGCCTTTTTTATTGTACCCTACGTGTGCTGGTATCGGATCAAAAACTATCAACCTTTAGATTCCTATGCCTGCAATATTGAATTGAAATATCTTTTTTTTATATCTAGGATCAATGCTATTCATGATCTACATCATTGTTTCGTGCACAGTCAGGTAATATGTTTGGTGAAAGAAATGAGCAGTAATAAAAAATAATAGCATGAAAAAGTCCGCAAAAATAATGGCCGCAACAGGCGTAGTTGCAGCAGGCGCATTAGGATTATACCTCGCTTCAGACAAGGGCGCCGAGGCAAGAAAGAAAATTGTAACCCAAATCGAAAAATACAAAACAATGGCTTCAGTCGAATTGAAAAAGGCGGGGTTGACCAGAGTGAAAGAAAAATTGGAAAGACATAAACAAGGTCTCGAAGCCGATATCGCCAAAATCCAATCAGTAATTGACAAACTGGATTCAAGGAGGCCAAAGAAGGAAACAACGGCTACAAAGGTTATGTAGATATTGCGTCTATGGGATGAGACACTTAAAATGTTTTTTTGGTTTCGGTATTTAGTTTTGAAAAGAAGGCCTCTTTTACAGGAGGCCTTTCTTGGATTTTGAATGCCTCACCGCAGACAGGACGTTACCCGCCTGAACGCGCGCATCAACGAGTCATTCGGCCAGGTACCGTTCGGTACGGGGGATTTTAGATTTTGTATATAGGACGTGGGATTCTCATGATGTTTTTGTCTAAGTACTAAGTACTAAGCACTGTACTCTTAAACCATTTTTGAAAACACTTGTTAAAGAATATATCACAACGGAATGAAATATGAGAAAAATAACAGTCCTGTCAATGATTTCATTAGATGGTGTGATGCAGGGACCGGGTGCACCCGAAGAAGATCCTTCAGGTGGTTTTAAATATGGCGGTTGGGTTGCTCCCTATGGAGATGAAGTTGGCCGAAAAGTCTTTGAAAAACTGATGAAACCTGCAGACATCTTATTAGGCAGAAAAACATTTGATATTTGGGAAAGTTACTGGCCGCATCATGCAGATGCGTGGCCGGGAATAAATGATGTGACAAAATATGTTTTGTCGAGAACAAGAAATAAATCCAATTGGAAAAACTCAGTTTTTATAAATAGCGTGGCAGATATTGAAAAAGAGAAAAATTCAAGTGGTCGTGATATCCAGGTTTGGGGCAGCAGTGAAGTGATACAATCTTTACTTAAGAATGATTTGGTAGATGAACTATGGCTGATGTTTTATCCATTGACCCTTGGCAAAGGAAAAAAATTATTTACCGATGGCGCTATTCCGGCAGCTTTTACTTTAGTTGAGCATACTATAACACCAACCGGAGTTATCCTTGCACATTATAAACGGGCTGGCGAAGTGAAGACGGGTACTGTCGGAGCTTAAGGGTTAAATGATTTCTTTTCGCTTAAATCGCAAAAAAAGGTCAGCCAATTTCAGGAGGCATATGATTCTTGCGGCTTTGCCAAACTTTCTTGCTCGCCTTCGCGTAGCTTTGGCGAAGCAAGGCCCGGCGTAGTTCGCGAAGCAGAACGAAGACGGGGCGTCTTCGCGCGAGGTCTCTCAAAATTAAATTAAGGGGTGCAATGTACTTGCCGCACGATAATTTATAGTACTTTAGAGATCATTTTCAATTTTCTCAACCCTGCGAATCAATCGATCTATACTGCATTATTTACAGATTAGGAAGTCTGAAAGTAAACTGGTTTCCCGTCTGTTTTTGTTCGAATTCTTTCAGGGCATTGCCATCGCTTTATATTTTACGGCAGCCATTTCTATTTTCCTGGAACACCTTCCTGCAAAGGAGTTGCCCAATGTTTTTATTTTATCTGCCTTATTATTATGGGTCTTCGGGATGTTATACAACAAGCTTGAAGAACGGCTCCTGACTCGTAACCTGATACTAGGTGTTATCCTTTTCAATGGCATTTTTATCGTATTATTCAGATTTTTCATCCACCTGGAAACCGAAAAATGGTTCCTCTATATTTTCCTGGGAGCCTTCAATATTTTTTACCTGTTGAATAATCTTGAATTTTGGGGCCTGGTGGCTCAGCTTTTTGATGTTCGACAAAGCAAAAGGCTTTTCGCCATTGTTAGTGCAGGAGATGTGCCCGCCAAGTTGATAGGATTTGCACTGGCATTTTTCTTAAGTAAAGTGATTAACACTGAAGACTTATTATGGATTGCTTCAGGGTCCGTAGTTATTTCTCTTTTGATTTTTATACCGCTTTCCAGATATCCCGAGATGGTAAAACTGGCACCTTCTCACGCCCATCATTATGCCACGCAAACACTTCAGTCTATCCAGGCTTCAATTACCAGCAATAAACTGATCCGGAATGTTGCCTTTGTTTCTTTCTTTTCATTTTGTTTTTACATCGTTGTAAGCTTCGTGCTTTACGGATATGTAAAGACAGCATTCCATTCTAATACCTCTCTCGCCAGTTTCTTTGGTATTTTTTTGGCCTCCAGCAGAGCCATAACCCTGCTGATAAAATTGTTATTCACCAACAGACTTGTAGATACACTTGGACTTCGAAAATCTCTATTGATTGCACCAATTCTGCTTTTGGTATTGAGTGGCATTGCATTTTTTTTGTCGGAAAACCGTTCTACTACACTGGCCTTTTACCTGTTCGGGATTATGGCCATTTCCGTGGACATTCTGAGGTCCGCAATTCAAACTCCGGTGCTTCTCGCGACATTGCAGCCCCTGTCGGTACATCAAAGACTAAAAGGTCATACAATTATTAAGGGGCTGATGGACCCATTTGCATTCTTTGTAATGGGTATTGTTTTAATAATCGTTGCTGCTTCACCCACAGGAATGAATTTTAAATTGATCTCACTTATCCTACTTGTAATAACCGGTTTGTGGATCATTACCGTTTTTTCGGTCGATAAAAATTATATTAAGGCCCTCACTACGGCAATCCGTAAACGAATATTGAGTGGACGTGATATTTCCCTTACAGATAGTGGCACTTTAGCTTTCCTTCTCAACAAGATAGAAGAGGGTACAGAACAGGAAATTATTGCTGTTTTACAACTGGTAGGATCTCAAAATATCAGGCACGATAAATTTTATCAAAAAGCACTCCATCACAAATCACCAGTCGTAAGGGAACAGGTTCTTCATTTTATCCGCACTCAAAATAACCGGGCCGTCCTTGGTGAATTAAAACAAATGCTTCTTCAGAAACCTGATCATGATACGCTTCCACATTTAGTTCAAACAATTGCCTTACTCGACAGTTCAGAAGACATGTCGCCCTACCTTGAACACGAGAATAGCGAGGTTGCAAAAGCAGCGGCATTGGCAATACTTACTCATGAGGACCATCCTAAAAAAATAAATGCCAGAACTTATTTACTAAAACTATTTGAATCACATGACCCAAAACCCGCAATAAATGCATTGGAAGTAGTGGGAGAATTGCGTGACTCTCATTTTTCCGAACAGGTTTCACAAATGATGAAACATCACAATGAAGAAGTGAAATATCATGCACAGCAGGCGGCCGGAAAAATCGCGAATGAATTTTTACTAAATGATCTTTTGCAATCTTATTTGTTAACAACAAAAGATTATGGGATCCTCGAAGCACTGAGCCTGGCAGGATCATCTGTTGTTCCGCGCATCAAAGATCTGTTGCAGACAGAAAAAGTGAGCAGCAGTAAAAGGCGAAAACTCTTTTCGCTACTGGGGAAAATAGGTACCCACGATTCTATTGATCTGCTTCAACATTATTTAGAAGAATTTCCCCAGGATGCAGACATTTTATTATCAACGCTCCACCATTTAAATTTTGCATGTAACGGAAATAGTGAAATCTTCAGAAAATATCTTCGATTTGAACTTGAGACTGCCTCATACAATTTATTCCGCTTAAGATTTTTGAAGCACCAGTCACAGGACTTTGCCACGATTTCATCGGCTCTTGAGCTGGAATTGAATATGGCGAGGGATAAATGTATTTGGATCTTTTCATTTCTCTACGATCAGGAAAAAATAAGAAGAGCTAAAAGCGGATTCGAATTAAATACCAAAGAATCCCGTGCAAATTCATTTGAATTGATTGGAATGACAGTGCCAAAAGAATTTTCAGTTCCCTTTGCTATTTTATTTGAAGAGGGAGATCGTGAATATAAATATGATCATGCGAGAAAGCATTATAAAGAACCTGATATTTCATTAAAAACAATTGTGAGAGATATTTTGTCTGATGATGTATCTTCTTTCAATCATTGGACCAAAGCATCGATGATGTATGATCTCAGAAACCGAACTGATATGATCAACATGGATGTCATTCAATCATGCCTTGCTTCAGACAATATATTAATTAAAGAAACGGCAGAATTTATCGTTAATAGATCAACTGGCGCAGACTACAGGAAATAAACGTAGTTTACAAGAGATTTCAAAAAATATGACCCAGGGAAAACAATCAAGCTTATTACTAATTGAGAGGATTCTGTTGCTGAAATCACTTTCTATTTTCCAGGATACACCGGAAACCATCCTTGCAGAAATTGCTCACCTTATGATTGATGTTCATGTTCAAAAAAATGAACAGATCGTAAAGGAAGGAGAATTTGGAAGTTGCATGTATATTATTTTAGATGGAATTGTGAAAGTTCACAAAGGAAATCAGTTGCTGGCTAAATTGTACAGGAAAGATTTTTTTGGCGAGTTGGCTTTGCTGGATACCGAAACAAGATCTGCCAGTGTAACTGCAGAAACTGATTGCATGCTATTTCGAATCGACCAGGAATCTTTTTACGACATGATTGAATCCAGACCCGAAGTAGTTAAAGGTGTAATTAAGATGCTCTGCAAAAGAATAAGAGCGGTTAATGAACAACTTATTAAGTTGCAAAAATGAATTACCGGGAAGGCTTCACGCAAAGTCTTCGGCCGCAAAGGCGCTAATAATCTTCGCGTCTTAGCGTCCCGACGTAGGAGGGCTTAGCGTCTTTGCGAGAGGTTTTTGCAGTCTTATAATTAAATAATGCTAAGATAATTTTTGCTCAATCGCCTTTGGCTCGTCGATTGTGCTACCCAATGGACGGAGTATAGTTGCACTGATGATTTCATTTTCCACGAAGTACATATCGATCTCTCCTATATTCTTCGCATAGATTTTTCCCCTGTAAGCACACTTAAAATGATCTTTAATCAATTCATAAGTTGCTGCTGAAACATTTACCTGTCCGGGTTCTCCATTACTTTCCATTCTGCTTGCGATATTCACGGTTCCGCCCCAGATGTCATAAGCATATTTCTTTTTTCCAACTACTCCGGCAACAACAGGTCCGGTGTGCACTCCAATTCGCAAATCCCACTGTTCCCTCCCTGATTCTATTCTTTTTTGATTTTTGATCCTGATGTATTCCTGAATTTCAATACCTGCTCTTACAATATTGATATAGTGCTGATCTCCACCAGATGGAATTCCACCTGCGCACATGTAAGAATCTCCAATCGTTTTAATTTTTTCTAATCCATACTTGTCAATGATATCATCAAATGCCATAAAACAATCATTCAGCTCTGCAACTAATTCCTGCGCTGAATAAGATTGTGAAAACTTCGTGAAGCTTTTAAAATCTGTGAATAATACTGAAACGCTTTCATAATACCGGGGAGTGGCCTGTCCATCACGCTGCAATTCTGTGGCTACTTCTGATGGGAGAATATTTAATAACAGACTTTGGATTTCTGCATTCTGTTTGTCAAGCAGTTTATTTACCCTGATTTTGTTCAAATAAGTTCTAAGGAGAATGAATGCAATAATGAATATTAATACCAAACCAATTGTAAGCGCATTCTTCGCGAATTTTTGTCTTTGCAAATCAAGATCCTGCAAGGCCTTATCTTTTGTGAGGAGGTCAATTTGCGATTGTTTCTTTTGAATATCGAAATTGAACTGGCTGGTTGCTATTTTCTTATAGTTTGCAATATCATTCAGGGTATCTTTCATATCAGAAAATAACGTCTGATACTTAAATGCGTTACTGTAATCCGAAAGTTTAGCATATGCCAGAGCCGTTCCTCCATAAGCGTCTTTCAATTCTTTATTCAAACCACTCTTGCGGGCAATTGCTTCAGCCTGTTTATAGGAAGCCAAGGCTGATTTGAAATTTCCCTGTTCATAATAAGAATCAGCTATTCCCAAAATAGACTCAGCCATTTCGAGCTGAGCGTCAAATTTCCGGGCAATTTCCAATGCCTTTTGGTGATATTGAATCGCTAATGCAAACTGCTTCTGTTTCGTGTATACCTTTCCGATATCATTCAGACCATAGGTTTCCTGCAGAGTATTTTCTGACACTTTAATGGACCTGTTGAAATAACCGAGGGCTGTAGCATAATCTTTCTTGTAGCTGTATATCTCCCCAATATTAGCTGTAACTGTTCCTATGATATCCTCATCTTTCAGTTCTTCAGCAAGCGGCAGTGATTTTAAATAATACTCTATGGCCTTGTCATGGGTTTCAGGCTTATTATAATAAACACTTCCAATATTACTCAGCACAGTAGCCGTTCTGAATTTGTCACCGATTTCTTCTGAAATTTTTAACGACTTTAAATAAAACTCCAATGCTTTTGTATCATCACCCTGTGCAAAATAAGCCGCTCCCATATTGCTTAATAAATTTGCCTCACCTGACTTATCTCCCATGGCTTCGCAAACCTTGAATGATTCCAACCATGGATCAATAGCTTCAAGATATTTAGCCTGTATATAATTGGCAATCCCTTTATTTTTCAGGGCATTTGCAATTCCCTTGGGATATTTTATTTTTTCAGCGAGATTTTTTGCATCAACGCTGTACTTTATAGCTTCATCAGGTTTAGATTCAAGATAGCTTTTACCAAGAGCCAACAAAGTGTTCACTTTGAATGAGTCATCTTTTTGCTTCGATAACACAAGTTTCAAACTATCAATTTGCGGATCCTGGGCAAAACAAAATGCCGTCACCAAAATGAAAAAAACAGAGAAGAATATTTTTTTCCTTTTCATCACACGAATCTTGTTTAAGTATGAAAAAAGATCTTATTGTTTAATAATCCTGAACGTTTTAAATGTATCTCCAGTCTTAACACGGATTATATAAACCCCAAATCTCATTCCTGACAAATCCAATTCTGCACTGTGACCTGAAATACTACGGGCAACTTTTGCTCGGTACAGTCTCCCCGTTGCATCCATTATCGTAATGTCTCTCTCTGTAAATATCGCATTGTTTACGCTGATTATAATATTTCCTTTTGTCGGGTTAGGATATGCCGCAGTCTTGTTGCTCATAGCATCAATCATGGTTGAGCTGTCAACAGTCGCTACATAGGTAGGTCCGCTAACTCTTCCATTAATATTACCTGGGCAGCGTGAAGAGGTTGAACTTGCACTGGTTGATACAGCTGTCTGATGGTAACTATCCCATGACTTCACTGTCCATATCAGTTTGGTTCCATCAAAGTTAACTGTAAACTGACCTCCACCAGGAACAAATACCGCAGGTGGTGTTCCACTGTAGGATCCTGAAGAACTCAGACTATTATCGCTTCCAACCGGAATAAATACCGTTGTTGCATTCGAATTTGTATAGGAGAAATGTGCCTTATAAGCAAATCCTGAAGGATCATTGTTCAGCACTTCAACGCAATCCAGTTTAGGAACGATCTTCTTGCCATTCTTTGAATTGACATACAAATTACCGGTCACATAGCTAATCGAATAATTGTTTGGATATTTCAACACAAGCTTCGAAGGTGTAATCACATATACGCCGGGGTTTGAAAGATTACAACCTGCTGGAAGAGTAAGTACCGGTCCGGATATAACTGTATTTGCATCACCATTCTTAAAGCCGATGATTGTTGCTGTTAAACCAGGAGTCGGGTCTCCAACATACATGTATTTATCATCAGCATCCACAATAAGCGGTGCAGGTTTAATAGTTAGATTTCCTGCAGTTGTAACAATATTGTAATTACCCGAGCTACCTACAGATAACTGAATTGGATAAACTCCTGCACCTGATGTAGCCGTAGCAGTTGTGCTGGCAACCGGAACCTGTAATAGATTTTGCGGTCCGTCTCCATTTAAGAACCCGGAATAATTAATAGTGAATACCGGATTAGGATCTCCATAAAGTCGGCTGGTATCTTTTGCTACAGCTATCAATGTTGCCTTGGAAACATTCAATCTTCCATTTATATACTGCACTGTATAATTAGATGGAGAGATCAAAGGCAATCCACCTGGAACAATTTGATAAGTTCCGGAAGGAATATTTGGTCCCGGTACCACTTTATTTTGATTGTCTAAAATGGTATGAGTAGGTGCACCAGAAATTACATTACCTGCACTGTCGTCATATTGATATCCGTAAATACTGTCTTTGTAAACTGGTTGCGCACCATATACTGCACTAGTGTCGAATGTTTTCACTGTAAGTGTAGCGGGCAGAATGGTTAGTTTACCCAGGCCATATGAAATTTCAAAATTTTCTGATAAAAATGCACCTGGAACAATGGATCCGGTTCCCGCGGTAATCGCTGTGATCATACTAATCGATTTCAAAGGCGATAATGTATCATCACTTAGATCATCCTGGTGAACAATTACTGCAACATTTGAATTGCTGGTATCACCTACTGTGGTTCCATTCAATAAGGCGGTTCCATTTACAATTGCGTGCGCATTGACGATGGCATGAGCATTTACTATCGCGTGTGCGTTCACGATAGCGTGTGCATTGACCAGCGTTGTTACTGCTGAATCCACCTCGTAGTTGAATATCGACGCAGGTGAAAGCTCAACAAGATTCGTGGTGTCAGTAACCTGTACTCCATTTACTATTGCGTGTGCATTCACAATCGCATGTGCGTTCACGATAGCATGCGCGCTCGCCAGCATACTCAGATTTGCCAGATCTGAATCATTCAATGCCCTTCCATTTACTATCGCATGCGCGTCTACGAAAGCAACGGCATTGGTAACTATATTATTTGTGTATGATGATTGCAGAGAATTCAGGAAAGTAGTTTTATCAGCAGCCGCAATATTTGAATCAACATAATTGAAATTGTACTGGAAGGCGCCAATCCTATCTCCATAGGTAATCGTTGTATCTCTTGGCGTAATCGTAAGTGGCATTTTATTGATGGTGAGCAAACCATCATTGAAAATGAAATTATAAGTTTCAAGCAATGCCTGATCGATAGTATCGGCAGGATTTAGCGGCCTTGTTATGGAAGGCCTGATAAAATAGTTGCCAACATTGCTGATGCTTGTTGCCGGACTTGTAAATGACAAACTATCGAGGCGTAATTGATGCAATGTGAGACCGGTGCTGTCTAACGGAATACTATCAATTAAAACTGTAGTCGTGAATTTCGGTAGTTGCTCTCCGTAGAGTTTGGACTTATTGTCGGCTGTTACAAGAATTGTTTTTTTAATTGGAGAGAAGAAGAATAGCGTGTCCGAATGACCGCCGTCATTTCCATTAAGCGATTTCGACCGGTTATATAAACTGATTCCCGGATTACCAATGAATGTGGGGATGATTGCGCTGGCCGTAGTACCATTTAGTACTGTGGTAGGCAGCTCATTTCCCCTGAAGGTGATGACCGTATTCGAATTCAAATAATTTCCCTGAACCGTTAGAGTAAATGATTGTGACCCCGGATGAATTGATGTATCGGGCAACACCAGCCTGGTAAGAACCGGGGTTGGTGATGCAAAAGTATTCATGGCTGAGTCGGCCCTTATCAATCCATAACCCAGTGAATCATTATAACCAGGTGAAGTATTCAATGCTGAACTTCGAAGTAGTGTCCTTATTTGGTCGGGGCTCAGATCCTGGTTGGCGAATTTTTTCTTTGCTTCAATTAATAATGCTGCTGCTCCGGCTGCATGTGGTGCAGCGGCAGAAGTACCAAAGAAATTCGGGAACGCATCTCCTTCTATATTGAGCGATCCAAAATTAACTGTAGTATTTACCCCATCTGGAGCAACAAAATCAGGTTTGGTTCTCACGACTCCATTAACCGGGGTGCCACCTACTGAAGAGAAAGTTTCACGCAAAGGTGGAGTTACACCAAAAGCCGGAGTTCTCGTATAGCGGGCAGCGCCAACTGCCATTGCTCCGTTGGCATTTGCCTGTCCTACTATCGTTCCATTTCCATTATTAAATTCATTGATTCCCAGATTTCCTCTAAACACAACATATTTAAACCGCACATTAGTTGAGCCGGCAGCTCTCACAATCATAATATTCGTTGTAGTATTTGCTGTAACTGTAAACGGCATAACTTCCAGCGGATCTCCACCAAGATTATTTCTGTTAAATCCAAATAGAGTTACTCCATTATTTCCAGTGAGGTAAATATCGAGGTCGTTGCTGGTTCCAGTTGGACTTGTACCCAATGAATAAATTGAATCCTGCCACTGAAGTACTATTGTATAAACTCCAGGAGTTAATGTTACACTTTGGAAAATATCACCTCCGCCAAAATTATGCGCAGAGCCTACAATTCCAGCTGGCGCTGTGGTTGGATTGAAAACACCTTCGTATGATTGTCTCCCAAAATTTCCGGCCGCGGAAAAATAAGATACACCCTGGCTCGCAACATAATCAACTGCATTTGAAACTACACCGTCCTGGAAAAAAGGTTCGGTGATATAAGTAACGTCATCAACAATTACTTTACAGGTATCCTGCTGCATTTGAATAATGCTTTGAGCAAAATTGCTTGCACTGATAAATCCTGTTTTGAAAACGAGTTTTGATTTGGGTGCAATATCGTGGACTATCTGCAACATGGCCCGACCTTCATCAGTTGCCCGACCGAATGGATAATCCTGCAATACTTCAACACGATTGGGATTATCAGGATTACCATCTCCTGGCAGATCTCCATTGGCAACGTCAGTTTGCGCAGGATTTCCAGGAATAGTATTGTAGCTGTCAGACAACACTCCCACCTTAACACCTTCTCCACCGATATTATAACCATTGCGGACAAAATCCGTATGCATTGCAGCATCACCACCGGTTGTAGCAACGCCTGCATTTCCTATGGCAGGGAAAAGAGGTCGGCAATAATTAATTAAGTTGGGAAGACTATCCAGTTTGCGGAGATTTCCGATTGGGAATTTTCCAGTAATGATTAATGTATTCGGACCATTATCAACTAAATCCGTAATTCCGTATGGAGCCGATTTCAGTAATGATAAAAGATTAGGATACTGACCCCTGTTTGCAATCACTTCTATATAAACACTATCTGCACTAATAATAAAAATCGTTTTTGCAGAGTCGGACACGTGTCCAAAATTGTTATAAAGAGAGCTTAACTCGGAACCAATGATGTTATTTACTTTTCCGCCAGCTGGTGGAGGATAATAAGGGTAGATACAGGGAGTAAAAGTTACGATTGCAGTATCAGTTGCCATACATCCGCCCACAGGATCTGTCACAGTTAAAACATAAGTTCCGGCAGCATTTACAGTTGGTGTTGCAGTTGCACCGCCCGTTACGATAATTCCGCCATTGAGTGGCGCCCAGCTAAATTGAGCATTAGGAGTGGTTGAGGATCCATTCAATTGCACGCTGGTAATATTGCAATCAAGTTGTTTATCGGATCCAGCATTAACGTTGGGGCTTACACAATCATTTACATAAGGCGCATAAACCACGCTAACTCCATTTTGTATGTTGAGTTGGGTGCCGGTCCATAAAGCTCCGGTAACATTCGAAGTACCATTTCCTTTACCAATATTAATCCCTGAATAGGGAGCCCAAACAGTTCCTTTCCATTCAGAAATTCTGCCTGAACTACTCGTGGAATTGTTCAAGTTGAAAGCATAAGGACCCCCTGCGCAGGTTGATCCATTACCATGTGTTTCCAGGTAAACCCTCGTAGCGTTCCCACCATTCACAAAATCAATGTTGGAAAGATTAAGGTCAACATCGTTGATAACGTAAATCTTAATATTTCCGGCTACTGTATTCTTAAAATCAAAAATGAATTTATTTGCAATAGTGCCGGTGCTGTTTATTTTATTAAAGACATAGGTCCCAGGTCCGGAAAATGTAACTGTTTTATTTCCGGGCAATGACATTGCATTATAAACACCGGGAACGATGGTGCCATTATCTATAACATTGGTTGTACCGGGTGCGGGAAAATTTGTAATCGCCGGCATCGTGGGCAAAGTGGGAAGAGACGGTGGTCCGAAAATTTTGCCGGCACTGGGTGTTGGGCCGTTAAAGGATGCGCCGACAGGTAAGGTGACTTTGCCAATTACACTTCCACTAACTATATTAATATTTCCGTTGACATCAATATTACCATTCAGGTAAGCTTTTGAACCAACCTGAAGAATGCTTCCATTCATTAAAGTTGAATTCGCCGCAGCGATTCTGCCGTTGATTGTATTACTATTGGAAAGCTGAATAGATTTTCCGCTAAACAAACTGGCAGTGATATTCACACTGCCGTTAGTTTGGATAAGACTATAGCTCCCGATATATCCGTTTTGAACTGAAGATCCGGTTCCGATCAAAACTGCACATCCTGGAAGAGGTGGTTTTATCTGGCCCTTTCCGTTAGGGCAGGATCCATCGCCTCCAAATAAAACGTAATCTGATATTTTCGTTTGCTGAGCTGTGCAAAATTTGGGATGCACACCAAGAGTAAAAATTAGCAGGAGTCCAAATAGGGAAGGACGTCTGAGCGAGTAAGTTTTTCTCATGTATTTAGCAGTTTGGGTCGGTCAATTATTTATAGAAATTTCTAAGTAACCAATGCTTATAGTTGTCTTCAGGACTTTCTCAATATTTTGATTTGTAATCGGAACATCGATTAATCCTGAATCGCAAAACGATAAACCACATTGTAGCGGTAAACGCAATGGCTATAGTAGGTTATGTAACAATCGGCGCTCTTACCTTACTTGAGTAAAAGGGCTTTCATGGATAATAAATAGATAATTGTAGGGCAAATCGGGCTAGTGGATTAGGTAAGGGTTGTTGATAGGATTTGTAGAAGGACCGCGCAGAAAATGCTTCGGTTAGGGTTCTCCGTAAATATACGGACTTTAATGGTTTTCTCTAATTATTTTAACCATAATAAGGCTTTGGTTTGCAATTTGCATGGTAAACTCATATTTTGGATGTTCGTTGCCAGAATTAATAGGGTCTTACCTTTGCGATTGTCTTACCAAACGCCATCAATTGACAGCATATAAGGATATTGAAAAGCTCATGCTTGCGAGGCTGGAGAAAGAACTACCGGCTAATCTCTCCTATCATGGCCATTTCCATACGAAGGATGTTTTAACCGCTTCAATGCAAATTGCGGAAGCTGAAAACATAAGTGATCAGGAAAAGATGCTCTTACGTATAGCAGCTTTGTTCCATGACTCAGGATTTATTTATGTATACAGGGACCATGAAGCGAGGGGCTGCCTGCTGGCGAAAGAAATTTTGCCTGGATTTGGAGTGAGCGATCAGGATATTGAAACCATTTGCGGGATGATCATGGCCACAAAAGTGCCGCAAGCTCCCAACAATAAACTGGAAAGAATTATTTGCGATGCGGACCTGGATTACCTGGGCCGAGATGATTTTTACCCGATTGGCAGGACCCTATACCGTGAATTCCTTGAATATGGTATTATCCATAATGAAGAAGAATGGAACAGGTTGCAGGTAAAATTTCTGGAAAACCATCATTATCATACCAGCTACAGCAGGCAAAATCGCGATCCATTTAAACAAAAACATCTGGAAGAAATTAAAAAGGTGGTTGCCACTTATTAAATGGTTTTTTAAACCGTTGATCGCATTTAAGGTTTCAGTCTTAAAATGAATGTAAATTCTTTGAAGCATTGAATATTCGAAATGCGATTTTTTTACCACTGAGACTCAGATTGCACGGAGGTACACTGAGAACCTCTGTGAAACTCTGTGTATTCAGTGACTCTGTGGTTCAATTCCTACGTTACAATCTGGAGTAGAATGCAAGAGCGATTGCGCGGTCTTGATGCCTTTCGAAAATTATCCAGCTATTTAGTACAAAAAACTTTGCGAATTTTTTACCACTGAGACTTCCACCGGCTGGCGGATAAACTCCGTGCACGGGGAACACTGAGAACCTCCGTGAAACTCTGTGTAATCAGTGACTCTGTGGTTCAACTCTTACGTTACAACCTGGAGTAGAATGCAACAGCGCCTGCGCGGTCGTGATGCCTTTTGAAAATTATCCAGCTATTTAGTACAAAAACTTTGCGAATTTTGCCTTCCTGCCAAAGCTGAGTGAAACGAAGCGCAGTATAGGCATAAGGTTTAAAAATGCTTTTATGAACAATCAATTACAATCCATCAGTGACGATCAAAAAGGAACCTGGAACAAAGTAGCCAACAGCTGGAAGAAATGGGATGAATTTACAATGAATTTTTTGCGGCCGATGGGAAATGCAATTATAAATGCACTGGATATAAAATCGGATGATAAAGTGCTGGACATTGCATCCGGAACAGGCGAGCCTGCATTTTCAATTGCAGCCATTGCAAAGGATGGCAAAGTGATCGCAACTGATTTGTCGGAAGGAATGATTACGATTGCAAAATCTTATGCAGAACAGCGGCGAATAAACAATATTGAATTCGAAGTAGCTGATGTTTCAAGTCTTCCTTTCGATGACAATGTTTTTGAGAAAATAAGTTGCAGGATGGGATTCATGTTTTTTCCTGATTTGCAATTAGCCACGAGTGAAATGTATCGTGTTTGCAAAATTGGAGGCAGGCTGGCAATCAGTGTTTGGGATAGATCAGAAAATAACGGCTGGTATACCGCCATGACGAGGGCTTTGTCAAAAAATATCGAAATGCCCCAACCGGCTGCAAATGCGCCAGGCATGTTTCGTTGTTCAGCACCGGGATTTGTGAAAGAATTGTTTGAAGACGCAGGATTTAAAAATGTAAAAGAAGAAACCGTTTCCGGCAAAGTAGACTTTGTG
>PSRI01000162.1 GCA_003175935.1 Bacteroidota bacterium | reverse complement strand
TAACAGTTACAATTGTCCTGGGAAGCATTCCCGTTGATATAATATGGGTTATTTACCTGCGCAGAAGTATTGAGTGCAAAAGCAAAAAATGCAATTAGCACAAAGGATTGGGTCTTTGAGAAAATCTGGAGAACTAATTGGCGCACTTAGTTTTTATTTCTGGGAAAAAATAGTGGTTCCTGAAAAGGATGATTGGTTAACGGAGGTTGAAACATGGAAATTAATATGTAAATGGGAAATAACCATGCGAATCGTCGATTTCTGTTTCAGAAATGACAAAAAATCAAGATTCAAAAAGTTAATAACACGCAATCGATTGTATCGGTTTCTTTCATTCCTGAAGGGCATTTTAACAAGTGATTTTCGTACCTTGAAAGATCAAATTAACCGCTGCTTGCAAATGAAGAAGTCCCCCTTAATTCCCACCGGAATTATAATATGCATCGTATTCGCGTGCAGTTGTTTGTTTAAAAATGAATCCAATTCTCCCGATGGCGGTGCGGCCCTTGTTGATTTCAATTTCCAGATCAAACCCATACTTTCAGATCGATGCTTTAAATGTCACGGCCCGGATGCAAGAAACCGGAAAGCCGGATTAAGACTTGACATTGAAGAATCTGCCTTTGCAGCACTTAAGGATAATCCTGATGGTCATGTTATAGTTAAAGGAAATCCGGAAGCGAGTGAAATGGTGAAGAGAATTTATTCTACTGACCCGCAATACATGATGCCTCCACCTTCTTCGAATCTTGCTCTCACAGATATTGAAAGAGGTCTCATTAAGAAATGGATATCACAAGGTGCGAAATGGAAAAAACACTGGGCCTATATCCTTCCAGAGAAGCAGGCGCTTCCAAAAGTTTCTGATGCATCATGGCCCAAAAACGAGATCGATTATTTTACTCTGGCCAAAATGGATGAAAGAGGGCTGGAGCATGCTAAAGAAGCTGATAAGGAAAGGCTACTTCGCAGACTTGCATTTGATATCACCGGACTTCCTCCGTCTGTAGAACAGGTCGATAGATTTTTAAATGATAAGTCGCCTGATGCTTATTCAAAAATGGTTGATGAATTCCTGGCATCGCCGGCATACGGTGAACGTTGGGCCGATTACTGGCTCGATGTTTCCAGGTATGGAGACACCCATGGATACCAGGATGATTTGCCAAGAGTAATGTGGCCGTGGAGGGATTGGGTGATTAAGGCGTTCAATGAAAATATGCCTTACGACAAATTTGTTACCTGGCAAATTGCAGGGGATCTTCTTCCCAATGCAACTAAAGAACAAAAACTTGCATCTGCATTCAATCGCAATCATAAGATCAGCCAGGAAGGCGGAATCATCGACGAAGAATATCGCGTGGAATATGTGGCTGACAGAACAAACACATTTGGAAAAGCATTTCTCGCAGTTTCGTTTGAGTGTTCCCGTTGTCACGATCATAAATACGACCCAATAACTCAAAAGGATTATTACAGCCTCTTTTCGTTTTTTAATAAGGTAAAGGAGTTTGGATTTGTCATCAATCTCGCCACTCCTGATCCCTGGATGCCGATTATCAAAAAAGATCTTGAGGGTGATTTGAAATTTTTAAATGCGTCATCCGTATTACTCACTGATAAGGATACCATCCGGCAAATGGTGATGGTTGATAGTCCGGGTATTCGCAAATCCTACGTTCTAAAAAGAGGAGCATACGATGCACACGGTGATGAGGTGAATCCGAATATGCCTGCTTCGATACTCAAATATGATTCAACTTACCCGCGCAATAGATTGGGATTGGCAGAATGGTTATTTGATCCACGCAATCCACTTCCGTCACGTGTAATTGTAAACAGGGTATGGCAGGAATTATTTGGAAGAGGTATTGTTCAGTCATCCGAAGATTTTGGAAACCAGGGTTCGATTCCATCTCATCCGGCATTGTTGGACTGGCTGGCTGTTGATTTTCGCGAAAACGGATGGAACATAAAAAGCCTGATCAAAAAAATTGTACTCTCTGCAACTTATCAACAAGCTTCTAATTCTTCTGAATCGGCTCGCGAAAAAGATCCAGATAATATTTTTCTGGCTCGGGGTCCCCGTTATCGAATGAATTCTGAAATGATTCGCGATAATGTTCTTTTTTCAAGTGGATTGTTGAATAAGGAAATCGGAGGTCCAAGCGTAAAACCATATCAGCCTGAAGGGATTTGGGAAGATGTTTCAGTTGGAGATAAAAGTGGTTTCAGAGGTGAGAAAAGTTATATCATCGACACAGGAAACAAAGTCTATCGCAGGAGTTTATATACTTACTGGAGACGAACAGTTCCACCGCCTTCAATGATCACGTTCGACAATCCAATGAAAGAAATGTGCGAAGTAAGAAGAGCAAGGACCAGCACACCATTACAGGCACTTGTACTTTTAAACGACCCACAGGTGATGGAAGCTTCCAGAGTTTTGGCCTACCAGGAGTTTCAAAACTCCAATATGAGTGAAAGCCAAATGATTGCTGATGCGTTCAGGAGAATTCTCACGAGAAAGGCTGAACAAAAAGAAATTGATTTATTGAAAGAGTTTTATGAAACAGAGCTGGCTAAATATAAATCAGATAAAAAATCTGCTATTGCTTTGCTTAAGGTGGGACATTTTCCACAGAACAAAAATATTGACCCTTCTGCCTGCGCAGCAATGATGCTGACAATTCAAACGATTTATAATTTGGACGAAGCCATGACAAAATCTTAAACTACCGGTGATGGAAAAGGAAATATTACAGCACCATCTCAATATTAACAGGAGACATTTTCTTTCGAAGATGAGCCTTGGAATTGGAAGCCTCGCTTTGGGATCCTTGCTAATACCAGAAATATTCAGAGGCAATGACGAGGATAGTTTGCCTGCCGGTATCCCACATTTCGCTCCAAAAGCAAAGAGAGTTATTTATCTCTTCCAGAGTGGTGCGCCTTCACAACTTGATCTTTTTGATTATAAACCCATGCTTAATAAAATGCAGGGTCAAAATCTTCCAGAATCAGTGCGAATGGGTCAGAGGCTTACAGGAATGACATCAGGACAAAAAACATTTCCCCTTGCAGGAAGTATTTTCAAATTTCAGCAGTATGGAGAATGCAGAGCGTGGGTAAGCGAACTGATGCCATACACTTCGAAGATTGTGGATGATTTATGCTTCGTAAAATCAATGTACACCGAAGCGATCAACCACGATCCGGCAGTTACTTTTTTTCAAACCGGCAATCAACAACCAGGCAGACCAAGCATGGGTTCATGGCTGAGCTATGGATTAGGAAGTGAAAACAAAAATCTTCCGGCATTCTGCGTTTTTCTTTCGAGAGGAAAAGGAAATATTCAACCATTAGCGAGCAGACTTTGGGGAAGCGGGTTCCTGGATAGTATTCACCAGGGAGTTCAGCTGCGCTCAGCAAAAGATCCTGTTTTGTATTTGCAGGACCCTGAGGGACTCGACAGAATCACGCGCAGAAACATGCTCGACAAACTTGCTGCCCTTAATCAGATCCAGTTAGATGAATTTCACGATCCTGAAATAGCTACAAGAGTGTCGCAATATGAAATGGCTTATCGCATGCAAACTTCAGTTCCCGAAGTAATCGACATTAGTAATGAGCCGGATCATGTTTTTAAAATGTACGGTCCAGATTCAATGAAGCCCGGAACCTATGCAGCGAATTGCATTCTTGCAAGAAGATTAATTGAAAGAGGAGTGAGATTTGTTCAGCTTTATCATATGGGTTGGGATCAGCATAATAATCTTCCAAACGATATTAAGAACCTTGCAAAAGATACGGATCAGCCTTCAACAGCACTTGTTATGGATCTCAAACAAAGAGGTTTGTTGGAAGATACACTGGTAATTTGGGGCGGGGAATTTGGCCGAACAAATTACTGCCAGGGTACCCTCACCCCCGAAAATTACGGAAGGGATCATCATCCGCGTTGCTTCACTATTTGGATGACAGGTGCGGGAGTTCAACCAGGAATGGTTTATGGAGAAACCGATGATTTTGGATACAATATTGCAAAGGATCCTGTTCACGTGCACGATTTCCAGGCAACAGTTTTGAACCTGATGGGATTGAATCATGAAAAATTAACATTCCGCCACCAGGGAAGGAGATACAGGCTTACTGATGTGGACGGAAAGGTGGTCAAAGATATTCTTGCCTAAAAATATTTTTATGAGAAGAAGAGATTTTCTGAAGCACGCCTCATTTTCAGCTGGTGCCGTGGTACTCGGAAAAGAAATACTTAATCCCATGCAGGCTGAAGGAATCATACTGGGACATAATAACAAAAAATACAGGATCGATACAAAATGGGGAGAACTGGATTCCCAAAAATATCCTGTGAAAGATTGCCATGAAATGATCCAGGATAGTAAAGGAAGGATCATTCTACTTACGAACGAAACCAAAAACAATGTGATTATTTATGATCGCTCGGGCAAACTAATTAGTACATGGGGAAGCGAATATCCGGGAGCGCATGGACTCACTTTATTTAATGAGAACGGGGAAGATGTTTTATTCATTTGCGATAATAACCGGCACCAGGTTATTAAAACAACCATTGATGGCAGAGTATTAATGGTGTTGGACTATCCAAAAGAAACAGGTAAGTATGATAAAGCAGAAGAATATATTCCTACAGAAACTGCAATTGCAGATAATGGAGATATTTATGTGGCAGATGGATATGGAAAGGATTATGTGATTCAATATGACAGCAAGGGAAAATACATCCGACATTTTGGAGGCCGGGGTAACGATGAATCGAACTTATTAAACGCTCACGGAATTTGCATCGACAGCAGAAATAAACCCCAGAAATACCTGGTGGTAACTTCGAGACAACAAAATGCTTTCAAGCGGTATACGATGAACGGGGAATTCGTTGATACGATACCGTTGCCTGGTGCATGGGTATGCAGACCGGTTATTCACGGCGATTATTTGTACGCTGCTGTTTTGCAATCGTCTGGGAAACTCTGGCAGGAGTCGGGTTTTGTAACCGTGTTAGATAAGAATTTCAAAGTAGTTTCGAATCTGGCCGGAAACGAACCCGTGTACAATAACAATTCACTGGAAGAAATGTATCAAACTATCAGAGTGTTCCGGTATCCACATGATGTTTGCATAGACAATGACGAAAATTTATACATCGCGCAGTGGAATTCGGGCCATGTTTATCCATACAAACTCACACCCGTACTCTAAACCATGCAATTGAAAAATATTTTCATTCTCATTTTGATTTTCTCTTCGGGACTTTTGTGTGCCCAGGAAAAATTCCAGTTGAGTGCACCGATTGCGAAATATCAATCACCTTTTTTCAAGGAATCAACAACTTTAAACTATTTATTTGTTCAGCCTGGGGCAGTAGTCAGATATACAATAGATAATCGTGAGCCAGATGAACATGATAAAATTTTCAGGCAACCCATCAGAATAAAAAAGTCCTGTATAATCAAAGCAAAAGCTTTTGGAGATTCGTTTCTTCCTTCGGAAACGGTTACTGTTGAGTTTGTAAAAGATGGTAAAAAGATTGTCTCAGCTAAAGTAAATACACAGCATAATAAATATCCGGGATCAGGTCCACAAACTTTATTTGATGATAAAGGGGGAAACATGGATGCATCAGCTTCTTCGTGGATTGGTTTTGACAGTGATACAGTTCAAATTTCAATTCGTACGGCAAAAAAAGAAAAGATCAGCGAAGTCTTAATTTCAGTTTTAAAAAATCAGGGCGGATGGATTTTCCTACCTGAAAAAGTTGAGGTTAGCAGTTCTGAAGATAACTCAAATCTAATTGCAACATCTTCATTTGATGCAGTGCGCCAGTCTCCTGAAAATAAAATAGAATACCTGCACATAAAATTTCCAAAGCCAGTGGAAACGGACTTATTGAGTTTGACCGTATATACTGTTAAATCAATCCCTGAATGGCATTCAGCAAAAGGAAAACACGCCTGGTTTTTTATTGATGAAATCAAATTGTATTAGTGAATGACGAGAATAAAATCCATACTGCTTAATCTCATATTTTTTCTGAATGTGCTTCTCGTTTTTTTCTGGGTTTTTGAATCGAAACTCACTCATCTTCCCACCTGGCTCCAGGTTGCTGGACGATTACACCCCATGGTATTACATTTCCCTATTGCACTACTTATTGTTACAGTTTTGTTTGAATGGATGGGACGAAATCATGTGGCAGATGCTTCCTGGAATGAAAAGGTTGAATTACTAATAAGCGTTGCGGCTTTTTCAGCCACCATCACTGCAATTTTTGGCCTTCTGCTCTTTCACAGTGGAGATTATATTTCTGGTCCGGATTTATTATGGCACAAAAGAATTGGAATTATTACAGCATTGCTCGCCGGAATTTTAGTTTGGTTAAGAAATAAGCAAAGAACTGTTTACTGGGTTACATTTTTAGTTGGAATATTTACGGTGGTGATCGCAGGCCATCTCGGTGCATCGGTTACGCATGGTGAAGGTTTTATAACTGCTCCCCTAAAAGAAAAAAAAGACAAAATCAAAAATATTGATGAAGCAGTTGTTTTTCCTGATTTTATTCAGCCCATACTAAATGAAAAATGTATTGGCTGTCACAACCCCAATAAATCTAAAGGTGATTTACTTCTTACTACCCGGGAAAATATCTTAAAAGGGGGTAAAGATGGAAAAGTAATAGTTGTAGGAAATCCCGACAGCTCTCTGTTGTATCGCTACCTGGTTTTGCCAATGCTTGATGATAAGCACATGCCACCTGAAGGTAAACCGCAGCTGGAAACAAGCGAACTTAGATTGCTTTACTGGTGGATTCTATCAGGTGCAACCTTCGACAAAAAATTTGCAGAACTGAAGCCTGTTGACTCTATCCGCTCCATAGCAAAAACATTATACGGGATCTCTTCACCGCTTGAAGAATTGAAAATTCCATTTGCCAGTGAGAAAACAATTGCGAAGTTGAATAATATTCAGCGTGGTGTTCGACAAATTTCCCTGGATCAACCTTATATCGATGTGTTTCTTGCAAACAGAAAAGATTTAAAGCAATCTGACCTGGAGCAATTGAGCGATGTAAAAGATCAAATCATCTCAGTTGATTTGAGTAACTCCAGTTTAAATGATGACCTCGTGAAAATCATCGCAGGATTTCCCCATATTCAAAAACTATTTATCGAAAACACTGATGTATCAGACAAAGGAATTCAAACTTTGGCCGGACTCAAATACCTCGAGTACCTAAATATTTCACGAACTAATGTTTCCGAAAAAGCACTTCCATCGCTTCAGAATTTTCCATCATTACGAAGGGTATATTTTTATGAGACAAATATTCCAGTAGCAGACTTGAAAGCATATCAACAATCACGAATGGGACTTACAATTGGTTATACTCCTGATCTAAGCACTGATACTGCCTTTCGGGGAAGGCTAACCGATCCAACAGTGAAAATTGACAGCAATATTTTCCTGAACTATGCTTCAATTGATATGTCATACAGGTTGAAATCTGTTCAAATTCGTTACACTTTAAATGGAAAAGACCCCGATTCTTCGTCGATCCTTTATGAAAAACCTTTGCAGGTTGATAGCAATTGTGTGGTTAAAGTGAGAGCCACACGTTCAGGTTGGATTAATAGTCCGGTGCAGACTTTCAAAATGAAAAAGGCCAAATACAAATTTGCTGATGCGCATTTAGCGAAGGAGCCGGACAAGAAGTATATTGCAAGAATGGACACCACTCTGATTGATTTGCAGGAAGGAACGGAGAGTTTTTCAGATGGAAAATATTTGGGTTATTATGGTGATGATATGGAGGCAAAATTGGATCTGGGTGCGGAGCAAAAAATCAGTAAGATTTCTTTGGGTTATATTATTGATCATGGTTCTTTTGTAATGTCGCCTAAGATGGTTGAGGTGTGGGGATCAAATAAGGAAGGTGTACCAATGAAAAAATTGGGTACAGTAATTACGGAAGACTTGAAAATGCGCAAAGATCCAGCGAAAGCTTACGCGAGTTGTAAGTTTAGTCCACAAAAATTAAGATGGATCGAAGTGCGCGCGATCAATATGGGTAAATTACCCAAATGGCATCCGTCAAAAGGAAGTAAGAGTTGGATTTTTCTTGACGAGGTATTCGCAGAATAAAGAAGCCCCTTCCGGGAAGGGGCCCTGGAAAAAATATAATTAATGGATAATTACCAGCCTTGCTTGGCAACACCAGCCTGGATAGCTGCCAAAGCCTTTGCTTCGCTCAATAAGGTTGTAAGTTTATTTCCCTTACCATCGTTACCCTGAGCCATATAAGCACCTTTAGCAGTTTTGGTAATTACTGCATCCTGAATCGGAACATTCTTTTCTTTTGTCTTCACATTGTATGCAGTGAGCATTGCACTGTTTGCCATAATTGATTTTTTTGGGGTTAGTAATTTTTCCCATAAGAGCTGATTTTATGCTCCCA
>PSRI01000243.1 GCA_003175935.1 Bacteroidota bacterium | reverse complement strand
CCTGATAAAACTCGCGAAATCCTGGGTTGGTACAACGAAGCTGTTGTTGTTTCGGAGTGTATAAAATTTTCAAAAAAATATCCAATTCGATTTATTACAAATTCTGCTTCCGATAAAGATGAATTTATTGCGAGATTCCCCTGCATTCCATTTGACCAGGCAGTTCTTCAATCAAATAACGGTTGTGTAAAAGAGGAAAATATTGTTCAATATTATTATTACGTGCTTACTGATGTTGATGGCAATGAAGTTTGGCAGTCTTCGCACTATTTTCAGTCGCCTGATTTGGCCAGGCAGGAATTTTTTTACTTCCTCGTTCTACTGAGATATCCGGGCAATTATTTTGTAGACAAAAATGAATGCGATTGCAAATGGGAAATTTATATACGTGAAGTACTTGCAGAAAGCAATGAGCGATTTGCTACAACAGATGAGGCCTGGGGAATCGATGGCGTTGAAAAATTCATTTGCGTTACACAGTCACCGAATTCATTCCATGCTTATTTTGATAAGCAAACCTGCTGTTCTACGTTTTATGTTGCTTGTGAAAACTCAGGCATCGTTCACCCCTGCACCTATCGAACAGCCAATGAAAGGGACGAGGCAATTGAACACTTGTATGATGCTGCCAGAAAATATATTACAGATAAAATCCCCGATAGATTCTTCCCGGACCAGAGCGGTATTTTATTCAGTATTCATGGCGCTGAACTCGCTAAGCTGGTAAATCCTTATAACGGTCAGGATGACGAAGGCTATTGTAAAAGGATTATTGATTTGATGGGTTTCATTTTTGATGATGATGCTTATATAGATGACCCTGCGGGTTTTTATTTGGCTGACGATCAAAAAAACAGGGTAGCCTTTCCTGTTGATCCGCAAATGTCAATAAAGGAATGGAAGAATGAACTGCGGCATTTAGCCTATTATTTCCCGATTGTGAAAAGTGTAAATGCAGCTGGTGATTTTCAATATTGTTTGGAAATAAGGTTACCGCACTACAATAAAGGCCTTGCAGATGTTCAAAGTATTGTTCCATGCGGGTGTAGTGATTTTGTTTCGATTAATGACAGAGGTTGTTATGTGGCCTGGAAAAGTAATTGTTGCTTTATCCAGTGTTCTGACGCGTTCTTGTTTTTCAAAAGAATGGTAATACGGATTGGTGCTTTCCTGAATTATCGAACAGAATTCGAATGTATTTGTGGGGAATTTGGAATTAAACTTTTCGAAGAACCAGAAATCATCGCATATAACCCTCAATGCTACCCGACGACAACGATGGATTGTGCGGCTATTGAATTATCAAAATCACTGGTGAATGCAGAAGGTTTACATCTGGTTGAACATATTTTATTGAGACCGCACTGCTATGTAGATTGCCAGTGCGACATGTATACCCGTCGTTGTTTCACCGGCATTAATTGCGACCTGCAGGGTATTTATAGTGATTCTGATGATGTTTGCGATCCTGTAGAACCAGTACATTTCTTTCCCGGAGCAGATCCTTATTCATTTATTGCAACAGTGGCTTTGCCCGCCTGGCCACAACGTTTTCGGAATATAGAAAACAGGAAAATGATTGAGCAAATGTTGCAACGCGAAGTTCCGGCGCACATTCTGCTAAGAGTCATATGGCTTACTCCTCAAGACCTTTGCACTTTCGAAACCTACTTCAAAAAATGGATGCAGTTCATCGCCAGCGAGAAAAAGTGTGAAGAACCATTCTCTGTTTGTCAGTTCCTCGAATTATTATTCAATACTGAATTTAAATGTCTTGAAGATTGTGGTATTTGCCTGCCTTGCTCTGATAGCTCCATTCCGCAGGTGGCATGCTTTACTGGTAAGTGTGATTCATTGAATGAACCCAGTATTTATGACATACTCAATCAAATCAATGAACTCTATTGCTGGAAATCTTTTGAATGTGCCCAGGTCCAGGCGCCGCCTCCGCCACCACCGCCTCCACCTCCGCCACCCCCTGCACAACCTCCAGGCATACCTCCAGTTGTTCCATTGATTGAAAGGGTTGAAGAACCAGTTCACATTGAACAACCGGTAGTCAACATTCCGGAGGCCCCTTCAAAAGAACAGTCAAAATTTACAAATGCGCGATTATCCAAATACAGGAAAAATATTGAATCAATAATTGAAAACTCTTCTGAAAATGAAATTGCGAAAAAGGCTTTGGCATTTCTTCCGATTCAAAACCCAACCCTGGATAAGTACACTGAATTGATCCAGGAAATATTGAAAAATAAGACCGATAAAAAGAAAGGCGTTCAGGGTTTAGGCGCTGAATTAAAACGGGAACTCGTAAGTGTAATAACCCGGCATTATTTGGATCGAGTAGTTTTTAGTGGAAAAGTCGCGGACAGACTGAATGAAATGGAACCGGTTTTGAATCAATTGCGAAAGCAAAAAATTGATACGTTCCCAATATTAGAAGATTGGAATCTGGATGAAGTGTCTAAAGCCTGGCCCAATACAGATTTAAATGTTGTGAAATCAGTTTTCTCGAAAAAATAAAAGCTTTCATGCTGCATATTATCAAAAAGCAAACCATTCTGCTCCATCTGCATCAACAAAAAGATGTATTTGAATTGCAGCACAAGATGAGTGAGCGATATTGGAAAGATATAGTGCCAATGCTGCAAAGAGTATTTGATAAGATAAGTACAGAAGATGAAACAATTTATGTAGACAAGTTTGAAATTGACCTCGCCTCAATCAATTTAAATGAAATAGATAAAGATGAATGGTTAGAACAACTCGAAATTATTTTGGAGAACCAGGTGAGGGAAATATTAGGTGTACCTCATATAAAATCAGAAGCGGCCAGGATACCGAGGTCCATAAACATTTTTACTCAATGGTTGAATTATATGGAAACGGGTCAATTACCATGGAACGCAGCAAGTCCGGATTCAAATTGGCGCGATAATGTTCTTGAGGCCGTTGCAGTCGATTACGAGAGTGTTGGTAAACTGCGGATGAAAATTCTAAATTATCCATTTGTACTTGATCGAATTATAAGTCAGCATAATGAAAAATTCCTGGAAAATCTGGCAACTATTCTTTCAGCTTATAACCACGAGGGGCTATCGCGCGTTTTTGATCAATTAGAGCTTATTGTTAAGTCTGTAAAAACTGCAAAGTGGAAAGTAGCTGAAATAAATCTATCGCCTGCTGAGAGGAGAATTTCCCAATGGAAAACCATACTGATAGGGGCAGCGAAAAAGTCAACAATCCAAATGGATTCACCGGTTGCTCCATTTGTAAGATCAATGCTTGGAGCATTAGGACCGGAATGGAAAATCCCAAAGAAAATTGAAAGCAGCATTCTTAATCTTTTGCCTTTGATTGAAAAAGTGAAGAAAGAAATGATGGTAAAAGAATCCCGGATTGAAATGGAATTACAAAAACAGGAAGCAGAGGTAAAATCAATTCTGCAAAAAATTATCACTGAGGAATTTGATCCGCAGAAATTAATTGCCACGAAGGAAAAGATGCTGTCTGAAGAAGAAGGAATTTATGTGAATAACGCGGGTATAATATTGGTTCATCCATTTTTGAAATTGTTATTAGCCCGATTGGGAATAATTCATGAGGGTAAATTTATCAGCGAAGAACAGCGTTGCAAAGCCATTTTGATTCTTCATTATTTGGCGACCGGAAAGACGGAGGCGGAGGAATTCGAATTGACTGTTGCGAAGATCCTTTGTGAATTACCCATTGAATTGCCATTGGTAACCTCACCTGAACTAAATGATATTGAAAAAGGGGAGTCGGATCAAATGTTACTTGCCTTAATTCAACAATGGGAAATCTTGAAAAATACATCTCTGGAAGGCTTGAGGGAAAGTTTTTTGCAAAGACCCGGAAAACTCATAAAGCGAAACGGCAGCCTTTGTTTGTTAGTAGAATCTTCATCCATCGATATGTTGCTTGATTACCTTCCCTGGAATCTAAGCATTATCAAGTTGCCCTGGATGAAGGAAATGCTGAGAGTGGAATGGAGATAAAATTTCGCGGAATTCAATATGAAGACTGCAGAAGTGAAATCATCGGCCGCCCAGGCCAAATCAAATACTCCCTTTTTTTCTAAAGAAAGTGAGCCTGGATTCTTTGGCTCATCCCTAATGCAAAATTCATTTTTCAGAAAACCCAATTCCCGGTCTTCTATTCAGGGAAAATTAAATGTTGGTAAGCCAAATGATCCTTACGAGAAGGAAGCGGATTCGATGGCGGATAAAGTAGTGCAACGTTTGGGTGATTCACAAACTGTACAAAGAAAATCTGATTCAAATATTCCTGCTCCAGAACCATTCATTCGCTTATCCCCAATCACTCCTTTTGTACAAAGCAAATGTGACCATTGTGAAGAGGAAGAAAAACTGAGAAAAAAAGAGGATGAGGAAAATGGGGATCAATCTAAAAAACTTCTTAAAAAACCCATCTTCGATAGCGATGCAGATGCTCCGAAAGAAGAAAAGGAAAATGTGCAGATGAAATGTACGGAATGCGAGGAAGAAGAGAAAATAAATAAGAGAGAATCTGAAAAAGAGTCGGAGCATGATTTGCAAACCAAACCCATTTTTGAATCTACAACGTTCGCGAACCAGCATGGAACCGATCCGGTGCAAATGAAATGTGCGGAATGTGAGAAGGAAGAGAAGTTGCAAAAGAAAGAGGGTGAAGAAGAGGAAAATATTCAAACCAAACCGATTTTTGATTCGGAGGCAGTAATGTCTGCGGATCCCGGGGCGAATGTCCAATTAAAGTGTGCAGAATGCGAGAAAGAAGAATCCCTTCAAAAGAAAAATGATCAGGAAGCAGAAAAGAAAAAAGATGAAAGCGGTTTAATTCAATCTAAAGGAGAAAATGAAATCAACCATCAATATAACAGTTCGGCACAATTAAAATCCGAAATCTTCCTTTCAACAGCGAATCTTCAAACGAAATCGATCCATGTAACTACTAATACCTCAGGCTTAGATTCAAATATCTCTACTTACAGTGTTAATTCTTCTATCGACACTTCATCCATTCAAAGCAGTACTCTTCAAAAGTTGGGAACGGAAGAGGAGAAACCGGAAAAAGAAGATGAAGAGCCTGTTCAAAAAGCACCAATAAAAGAGGCAACTACTAAAGCACCTGATGAAGATGAAGAGAACAGCCAATCCATTCAGAAAAAATGCGCGGAGTGTGAGAAAGAAGAAAAAATGCAGAAAAAGGAAAGTGATTCTTCAGGAGATTCGGTTAGTGCTTCAGTAGAATCCCAACTTTCTTCTTCGAGAGGATCAGGTTCACCGTTGCCGAAAGAAACCAGGTCGCAAATGGAATCTTCATTTGGAGCTGATTTTTCCAATGTTCGGGTGCATAGTGATAGCAGGGCGGTTGAAATGAGTAAGAATTTGCATGCGCAGGCATTTACTTCAGGTAGCGATATTTATTTCAACCAGGGGAAATATGATACGGGTACTCAATCTGGACAGCACTTACTCGCGCATGAATTAACTCACACCCTACAACAGGGAAGCTCAACTATTAAGCGTGTTCCGGATATTCAAAAAGATGATCCGCCTGCGTCATCCACAGTCAATACTGATGATCTGGCTAAAACTGTTTATGATGCGTTGCATGGTTGGACAACATCCGGTGATAGTCAAAAAATACTGAATGCAATTAACAACAAATCGAAATCGATAACCGATGAAATTGTCAAGAAAACGGCAGATAAAGCAAATGATTCTGTAATATATGTTTTCGAGTGGATGAATAGCGATATGGTTACTTCAGATTGGAAAGCAATCCTTTCTCATTTTATCAATGTGAAAGCATACATGATTGAGGGCATGATTGGCAGAAAGCTTTACGACTTATTGTGGGGTTATACTTCAGATAGTGACAGTGAAGAAATTATGTCGACCCTTGTGGGAACGACTCCGGTTACAGGCGAGTTGTTGGATAAGTGTATGACTCAATTGGAGGCGAAAGGGAATTATGGATTTGAATATGCATCCGAGAAATTGTTTGGGGATATGAAGGCGACAGATGCAATTAAATTAATGCAGCATTTCTTTAACAGTGGTGGAGACTATTCGGTGAGCTACGCAGAACATTGGATGGCCTATAAGATTAAGGCTCTTCTTTCGGGTGCCACATCTATTGATGATAGCCAGGCAATTGTGAGAAACTTTGAATGGGTTCCACAGGGTCGCAGGGAGCATTTGCTTTATGCTTTAGACAAGATGTTTAAGGCTGAAGGAGAGAAAACAATTTCAGAGCAGTTGATGACTGATATGCAGGAAGAGGACTATGTAAAACTAAAAGGTTTGGTACCCATCCTGCCGGTATACGATCCAACATTCGCTTATAATAAGTGGGGATGGCGCAAATTCGTCAATTTCTTAAACTATGTTGAAGGTGGCATAGAATCAATATTGTGCGGAGTTGTTGGTGTTATACTTGGAGTTCTTTCAGTAATAACAGATATTATTGGAGCAGTGATTGACATTGTAATTGCAGCCAAAGACATTGTTGGAATGGTGGTTTATTATGCAAGTCTGCTTACAGGTAACCCGATTTGCAGAGAGAGTAAAGAAAAAGTCTTTGCATTCTTTAAAGGTATTGGCGATTTCTTTGGAGCGCCCGGCGACGCAATTGGAAAAATGTGGGATAATTTGCTGGAAGAATCAAAGGTTATTGAAGGGCCTTTTGAAGAATGTAAAAACGCCATCTTCTGGACTACAAAGATTGCGAATTTCTTGGTCAACCTCATCCTGATCATTTTCGCGGGATATGGCGCGGTTAAACTTGCACTTGAGGGTATAGAAGCATTGGTGAATGTCATTCGGGCAGGAGAATTTTTGCTTAAACTTAAACAACTACCTGGAAAATTATTAGAGGCGATCAAGGGCTTGCCTTCAAAAGCAGCAGATGCCATTGCAAGAAATGTTGCCAAGGTTGTAAAGCTTCTGAAGAATCCTGCCAAATTAATGACTGTCATTCGTGGCACTATTTCCACCATTCGTCTTGCAGCCACTGATAGAGAGTTTTTTATTTTCTTACGGGAACAGGCAACTGAAGCGGCTAAGAAGAGTTTGCAAAGTTGGAAAGATGCTCAAAAAGAATTTTGGACCAAGCGGAAAGATTTTTGGACCAAAGAAGCAGATAAGGTTGCAGCATCAGCCGATGCGGTTGATGAAAAACTGGTAAGTGCCGCTGATACCGTTGCTGATGACCAGGCAAAGGCTGAAAATATTGCAAACGATGCTGAAAAAAGTGCAGATTCTGTTAATAAAGAAGCTGATGATCTAAAAGATGATATTGCAACAACTGGAGGAGAAGGTACTCAGCCGTTTGAATCCAAACTTCCGGAAAATTGGAGAGAAGGAAGTCCTGAACGACCGCCGCGCTTAAGCGCAACCGTTACGCGCATGCGAGGATTAGGAATATCAGATGATAACATTATAGCCATTATCAATAACGCAGCTCTTGCAAAAGACTATGACCCGGCTTTATTCTTTGGCGACTTAAATCGCTTTGTAATCAATTTTGAAGCACTTGCTGGCAGACCGGCATTTGATGTAATTATTGCGGGTCTCACTTCAAAAGAAGATTTTACAATATGCCGAATGTTGTTAACGCAGGTTTCAAATGGACAGAACATCATGGAGATCATGAATGCTCTTAATCTGTCAGATATTTCAAAGATGCGTCCTTTCTTTACCGGGCCGGATAAGGACTTTATCAATAAACTCACAAAAATTGTTACCAGGGTAAAAGGTAATAGTGCAGATATATTCCTGGTATTACAGGATTCAGGAAATGATCCCGATAAATTACTTAACGCGTTGGATAGATTGGGTGAAGGTAAATATACACCTGCAGAAGTCAGGGATTCTTTAGCATTTGAAGGAAAATTGGAAAAAGCAATTGCGGAAGGCGCTGATGGTGTTGCCAAAGAAATTTGGGGAGAAAAACTTGAGTTGGATGCAGATGGAAAACCCGTCAAAGATGCTAAGGGTACTTATAAATTGAAAGATCTTTCTGCCGATAAGTCTGGGGATTTAGCCTCAGCATATATCAGGAAGCGGAGAGACATCATGGCTTCATTCCTATTAAATGGAGGTCAGGGTACCGAAATTGATTCCATACGCTGGGGCATGCTAAAAGAAATTTTGACAAACAATGAACTGCCCACCATTGTAAAGAATGATTTGTTAGGCGAAGCATGGTCATTTACTAAGGCCAAACAATATACAAATATGGGTTATGAAGTGATCAGGGAAGTTTCATTCAGGGTACTGGGAGCTGATGGATTACCAACTGGCGAAGAAGCAAGGCTTGATGCAGTACTTAAGAAAGGAGATCAATTCCTTTACAAGGAATTCAAATCAAGCGCGACAGCAGATGTATCCAAAGGACAGGATAAGGTTTACGACTTAATGTCCAAAGGTGCAACTAAACAGCTTGAACCTTACGGCCCGAACGCTGAAAAAGCATTTGGACAGGGCATGAAACAATTTAATGCAAAGAAAGTAGATATAGAGCGGCCATAAAATTGTAAAATTGAATCAAATTATATTTCAAACATGAGTTACAAATTTGGCGGATTAATTATCAGAAAGGCAGATGGTATTTCTAACGAAGAAGTTTTAACTGTTTTGAAAAAGGAAAATTTCAAAGCAGTGAGAAATGTATCTATGGATGAAGCGACTTCTGGTGAATTTAGTCAAATTGGATTTTCAAGAATAGGGGACAATGTATTGGTCTTAAATAGAGACATTGCCTATTCTTGCTCATTCGATCCCGCAGAACCTTCCAAATTAAATGACAGGTTGGAATTGCTATCCAAAGGCAGGGGAATTCTTTGTTTCCACATATTTAGTCCCTCTGGATCCTATGCATGGTCCATATTCGAAAATGGTAAATGGATAAGGGGAAGAAGTGTTTCTGATGGTGCATCATTATCAGATTTTGGAAAAGCTACCGTCTTTGACCAAAATATCGAACCTAATGAAGACGGGGTTATCAAATTGATTGGGAATTTTTTGGATAAACCTTTTTTCTCTCTCATTCAAGACAATGATCCTAAAGTAAAAGCCTACGATTCTTAAAACAGAATTTGAGTAATTTATTAAAGTGATCCCCGATGGCGAGATACTGGCATCGTAGAAGTATACAGGATAATACCCAACAACCAGTTGAATTTTTTAAGAAAAAATCCAGCGCAGAGGAAACGTATTGGACACCCAAACCTTTTTTCAATAACAGTCCCGTACAAACGAAATTGACGGTAAATGAACCAGGAGATGAATATGAAAAAGAAGCAGATTCGGTAGCCGACAAAGTAGTGCAAAGATTAGGTGAATCATCCGCAGGTAATAACAATGATCAGGTTGCTGTAAACAATCGAAAACCAGAATCATTTTTCCAAAGAAAATGTACTGACTGCGAGAAAGAAGAAAAAATTCAAAAAAAATCCGAACCTTATTTACGATTGAACCCGGGCTCGCTGATTCAAAGACAACCTGCTAAAACAAAAACAACGACAGCTAAGACAAGTGCTATTACGCTCAATATAAATATGCCGGTTCCAAAAGATGATCCGAAGCCGGACTTTAGCAAAACTGTAAAACAACTCGACGATTCCTGGGAACTGGCAAAATTTACAATCCAGCCCAGACTGTTTGCGACTTATGGACATAAGACTGTTGGCGGGAAAGACATGGTCTATGTAGACTCCATTAATTGGGAATTTCTTAAGTCGGATTTTGCCTATTTTATTTCGGACGAGCTCAAACGTGGATCGGAAGGCAAATTGAATGTAGATGAACTTCCCGGACTTACTGATCCAAACGACAAAATATTGAAAGCTGACTTCCTGCGGATTTTAGGAAGAGTTCGAATACATGCTGCAGAACATTTTACGAGATACAGACAGGTCATTGCTGATCAAATCACTGATCTTCCATCTAAATTTTTAAATCTTCCCGACAAAAATTCTCCTTCTGAACTTACTGAGCAGGACTTGGATGATTACATGCTAAAATACCTGCAATTTCTTTTCGATAAATTGACACACGATCTTTGGAAAACTACCTGCGAGTGGGAGAAAAAAGATTATCCAAATATTCTGAAAGGCATCAATTCAGTAAAAGGAATATTTAAGATTGATTGTACAGGAAAGGCCCCGGGAATTTCACAAGAACCCATTATGCCGGTAGTGGTTTCTGGAGGAAAAGCGAAGCCTGCGGACAAACCGACCGACACAACCAAATCCCCTCCATCCAAAGGATCCGATTCATCGAAAACTGGTCCCGCTCCTAAACAAAAAATTCAAAAAAGCGAAGACAGTAATTCCTCGGGAAGCAATTCAAATTTAATAAACGGAAGTGCCGAATCGCAGCTGAATCAGTCTTCTGGAAATGGGAATACACTCAGTCCGAATGTAAAAGGCAAAATGGAAAATTCTTTTGGCAGAGATTTTTCATGTGTGAGAATTCATGATGATTCCAATTCGGCTCAAATGGCCCGCGACTTAAATGCACAGGCTTTTACCTATGGGAATGATATTTATTTTAATTCAGGAAAATATGATCCTGAAAATAAATCCGGTCAACATCTTTTAGCTCATGAACTTACTCACGTAGTACAACAAACGAATAATCCCACAATTGCAAGAAAGATTCAGAGAAAATCAATTGCTGATTTTAAGAGCGATCTTGAAAAAATGAGCGCGGATCATAAAATTGTAGTTGATGACCTCTTTGCAGACCCTGCTTTCACTCCACTTGTAGATTATCTGAATAAATGTCCGGGTGGTACGATCGATTTTGATGTAAAGCGACATACACAAATGGTAAGAGGTAAAGTGGTGGATCTGTTTGGAGGTTTTGAACCAAAAGTCGGCACACCTTCTTCAATGATTGTAAATCCATTTCGTGCAGAGCATAAAACAAACCCGCTCGAAGTAGTAGATACGATTGTACATGAATTTTTGCATGCCATTCTCGACCTGGATACCAAGTGCACTTCTCCTACTAATCCATTCCCTCTATCCAGTGGAATAACAGATGCACCTCATGATCCGGAACTGGCAGGATTGTTCTCATCCGGAATAAGAGATCCCCTTGATAGAAAAAATGCAGCAGCCGCATCTGCTGGAGGAATGACGACTACTTCAGGACAAAATCTTACAGATTTCCTGGGTTCAAACTACGGTCCGAGCGCAAGTCGTCCTAAAACCCATTATGTTGATTTAAACAGGAAAGGTTTGGAATTAGTTACATCAATTATTGCTGGAATTAAAGCCAGGCATCCCACAATTGGAAAAGAAACTGTTTCATTCGATAATGTTGAACTAATGAAAGCTTCGGATTTGCTTGCTACCAGGAACTGGTGGAACGCAACACAAAGGTCGTTTAGCATGGGGCTACATAAAGATCGTGTTGCAAATAAAAGAAATGTTGAAGCAGCAACTTTTACTCCGCGAGATTATGATATCAGTGCTATTCAGGTTGTAGAATTTGCAGACTCATTTACGTTCGACCCGAATTTGAAAAAAGGTTGGGGGCCAGTGGGAGGTGTTTGGGAATGTCATAAAAAATCAAGGTTCACCGGTAAAACACTTCACACTTACGTAACCGGGGTTAAATCAACAAAACCAGGAGGTGCAGTGGATTATAAAATCATACAACATACCTGACAAAATTTAATTAATCATGTTGTGGAGTCTTGATAGAAAAAATAGAAAACTTCGGATGTTGATCCGGGATTATTCATTTGCTGAGAGAAGAAATGCTGATCTCCTGAGGCAAATCGATGAACTGATTCATAATGTAATCCAATCCGATGTTCGTGTGGGCATGGATTGTATTGGCATCAGGAAATTATTGGGACAACCATATGAAGCGATTGGTGAAAAATCTGATGAAGAATTTAAGTGGATGTATCCATCCATGCCTCCACTAAATGTGGAATGGAAAGAAGGCCTGGAAGCCTGGAAATACTGTTTTGAATTCAGAAATAAAAAGCTGGTAAGTGTGAGCAAAAGAAAATCGTTGATTCGATATTTTGATTGAGCCTGAGATTTTGATTTTATAATGAAGAGAAGGTCCTCATATATTGACCCCGGCAATAAAACAGATTTAGCTCCTGACTCAATGAAAGGTGGCAGGAAACTATTTTTCGGGGAAAATCAAAATCCATTTTTTAATCGAACAAATCCATCCGTCCAAAAAAAATCCGGCGAGGGTAATTCACCTCAGGAAGCACAGGTTCAGTCCGAGGAAAAACCAAAGGTAAAAGGTGCTGGTGAAGCGACACCGGGTGCTACGCAAAATAATCCAACTCCTAAAACCTCCGCACCAATTTCAGCTGGGAAATTTATCGTGGAAGATGCAGTGAATCCCGGCGAAGGTCAAATGCGAAAATCAGATTTTTTGACCCGACTCAATTTGGAAGTCTGCACAACCGTTGATCGCGGACTAGCGGGTTCGGGGCATTCATCAGATAATTGTCCGTACATAAGAGCTGCTTTTGCAAAACATCAACATAGTTCAGCTGAGTTCATTGAAAAAATGATTCAACGATATGAACCGGAAGCCATCGCTGCGACTTCTGCAGAAACTTTGATTCGATTAATGCAGTTGAGAGTGTTTTCGGCAACGCGTGCCTGGGTTAAATCCGGAGTGCTGCCTGAGGGAATGCAGGGATTATTGATGAGCGGAGTTGCAGCAGCAGGAGCAGCAGTGAACCAAATGACAAATATTCTGGCAAAGCCAGGGGAAGGAACAAGCACTTCCTCACAGGCACCAGTAACCGCAGTTAATGGTATGGGCAAAGGAAAGAGCATCAATTCCGGAACCCGGAAACAAATGGAAACAGCATTTGGGACAGATTTTTCTGATGTGGAACTGCACACAGATGTCAATGCGAATGAGGTATCCGGCGGGATGCAGGCAAGGGCTTTCACTTATGGGAATCACATTTCTTTTGCTTCCGGAGAATATCAACCTGATACAATAACCGGAGATGCTTTGTTGGCCCACGAGTTAGCACATGTGGTGCAACAGAGAAATGGAAAATCGCAGGGGACTTCGTTAGATAATCAGGCGTTGGAGGAGGATGCTGATAGTACAGCTATCGGAGCCATTGCTGAAATGAAAAGTTCAGTGAAGAATCCAAAAGGCAGACTCGATAGAAAAGTAGCGCCGAGGCTAAAGTCTAAGCTGCAATTGCAAAGATGTAATGGAAAATCCGCAGATGAAAAACATGCTTTGCAGGTAAGACTCCATAATATACTTTTTCAGCCGGACATGAATGAATCTGAAATCTATAAGGTCATCTCTGACATGGGAGGGGACGCATCCGATGTGTTAATTGATATGCCTCCTTTCTCATTTAATACTTCTGATGGTCAAATCAGGGATTTGATAGGTACTGATGCGGGAATGAGAGTACTACTCAAAGTGAAAGCGATTTTTGAAGATGGTGATTCAAAATCCAGGAGCAGAGCAAAAGACTTTGATAAGATAATCCAGGATTCAAAAGCAGATAATCCGGATGCCAAAAAGCCCGAGATTGCAAAAATACTTAAGAGAATGAATGACGCTGTTGATGCAGATCCGAGAAAAAAAATGTATACCTCATATGAAATGCCACTTCAGTTCCCGATTGAAATGTTGAAACCAGGCTTTGAGAGAATGGGTGGGGTGTACTACGATAGAACTCTTCCTCCAATAGAAAGCAGAAGTGGAATAGCGGGTGAAACTGGCGGCTCTTCATATACAGACAAAGCCACAGGCAAAACGCAATATCCGCGAGTATTCATAAGGCTGGGGCCACTATCTCTTGCAGAGTCCGATAATTTCTTTCGTTCGGCACTATTTCATGAATTTCAACACTATCAACGTGCTATTGAGGCAAGGAAAGATGATGCAAGCAAAACTGTCGAAACAAAATGGCTGGAGAATGAGCAGCTGGACAAATCAAAAACAGTCAAATACAATGCTGAAACCGAAGCCACCAGCACACAAATTGCAGCAGATTTCGCTATACTAAATGATAAAGAAATGCAATCCAATTTGAGCTATTTGTCTCAAACATTATATATGAGCGACAAAAAATTCAGAGATCCGGCTATTGCCAAAATCAAAGCTGCATTGAGTGGTGATGTGAAAAAGCAAAAAAGGATGCTCAATTTAATTAAAGGGTTATCTGACAAAAGTGAAAGAGACCATTTGAAAGAATTGTTCAATGCAATTAGCGATGACATCAAACCCGAACCAAAACCAACTCCACCCAGGAAAAAGAAAACAAAATGATTTGAAGAAATAAAATGATTTCACCCAGACTACACATATCATTATTCGGAACAAAATTTCATTCCTTCCACTTCTTTGGAGTGATTGGATTTATTGTTGGGACGGCAATGGGTGTTTGGCTTGCAAAATATTTTGCATTAAACCCCTGGTATGTACTTTTAATGAGTGGAGTAGGGGCCGCAACCTTCTTTTTACTTACCATCATTTCTAAAATACTCTTCGGCAAAGAAATTATCGTTTATTACCACCATGAAATAAGTATCCTCATTTTTTGCTCTCTCGTTTTAAAACTTATTCATGTCAATGTACTGGCTTACCTCGACATCACCATTCTTGGCATCGGCTTATTTCTTGCTTTCGGAAGAATCGGATGTTTCTCTGTTGGATGCTGCCATGGTCGTCCATCAAAACATGGAGTTACTTACGGTCACGACCACGTGATTTCAGGATTCACTGACTACTTTCAAAACGTAAAACTCTTTCCTGTACAACTCATAGAATCTGCATTTGTATTTCTAATAGTTGCAATAGGAGTATGGATCATGAATTCAAAGGCATCTGCAGGTACTGTTTTAATAGTTTACACTGTCATTTATGGAATGTTTCGATTTGTGCTGGAATTTTTTCGCGGAGATCCCGAAAGACCCTACTGGCAGGGACTTTCAGAGGCACAATGGACCACCATAATTCTGATAACAGTCACATGGCTTTTGGCCAGGATGAACCTTCTTCCATATTATCCCTGGCATAGCATCGTGATGTTATTATTATTTTCTGCGGCTGCATATATCACATTATTCGGGAAAAGTCAAACTTCATTTAGAATATTTAATGCCAGACATATGCGACAAATCGCATTTGCGCTTGCCAAATTAAGTAAAGAAAAATCGATCGAATCCGGTAATCCTGGGGTAACTAATATTTCCCTTTGTACAACAAGTCAGGGCCTTACTTTTTCGAAAGGCATATTTACAGAAACAATTTCACCGATTGTTCACTATACTGTTTCATCCAAAATGCCCGGGAACAAACTGAATTTAAGAACGGTAAAGAAATTAGCCAGACTCGTGCAGCTGATTCAAAAAGAAACAGAGCCATGCGAAATCATACAGAGACAAACAAACCTTTTTCATATAGTTTACGGTAATACTAATAAAGCCAATGGATTTTATTCAGGTGATTCAAATCAATCAGGGCTATTTTATGTGCAGGTAGAATTTAATGAACAGTGATTTTTCTTAACCATTAAACCGAATTACTATGGCTATTGCAAAACCCCGAAACGACGGCTACCCTTATCAGTATGCTGCTAAATTTATTTGCACTGCAAACTTACCAGGGACTTCTCAAACCGATCCGGCAGTGTTGCCAGGTATCTATCAAACAGCGGTGAACATTCATAATCCCCAGGCCCGTGTTGTTAAGATCAGAAAAAAAATTGCATCAGTAGCAGGAATATCACAGTTTATCAGTTCTGAAATAAAACCAGATGGCGTAGAAACAGTAGTATGCGCCGATGTTGAAAAGTTCGGGCTGCACCTTATCCATGGTTTCGAAGGATTCCTGGTAGTTGAATCTGTGGCCTCCATTGATGTAGTCGCAGTATATACGGCCGGGGAACGGGGTGGCCAGGTTACAGGCATTGATGTTGAACAAATCAAGGAGCGTAAATTCTAAATCTAAAAGAATGTCGATTATATCAGTTGCGATTCAAAAAGGAGGGTCAGGAAAAACCACGACCACACTAAATCTTGCAGCAGCACTGCACCAGCTTGGCAAAAATGTATTGTTGTTTGATGCAGATCCACAGGCAAGTCTTTCCCAGTCATTAGGTATTACCGATGAGCCAGAAAATAATTTGTTCACTGAGCTATCTAAAGAAATAAAAGGAGAAAGTGGAAATCTTGAAAACGTGGTGATTGAAACAAGGTCAGGTTTGAAGTTAGTACCTTCATCTATAGAATTGGCGGGAGCAGAACTGGAGCTGGTAAGCGTATACGGACGAGAACAGGTTTTTACCTGGATGCTGGAAAAAATGGCTGACCGTTATGATTACATTTTTATCGATTGTCCGCCAGCCATAGGAATGCTCACAGTGAATGCTCTGGTAGCCAGCGATCATGTCTTAATGCCCCTGCAGGCAGAATTTCTCCCTATGAAAGGTGTAAGAAGTTTCATGCACCATTTCAAAGCGATTAAAAAATTAAATCGCAAACTGGACGTCCTCGGATTCGTACTCACACGTTATGACGAAAGGAAAGTAATGAACAGGCAAATATTTCAGGAATTGGATAAAGAATTTGGCGAAAAAGTTTTTCACACTCATATCAGGAACAATATTCAATTGGCAAAGGCACAGGAAGCAGGATTGGATATATTTCATTTCGATAAACATTCTCATGGTGCTACTGATTATTTAAATCTTGCCAATGAATTTCTCCTGAAAGTGGAAAATCCGACTCCCTCACTGGTTTAATTTGAATTCACACACTAAAATGTTTTGTTATGTCTTATTGTAGCAGAGTATACAGACATCGCAACGCAAATACTCCCGAAGACAGCGAACCCGCTCCATTTTTCAGTCGGCAAACTGATCAGAGAAAAGCAAATGCCGCGGGTGGATTTTTTCAAACAAAATTATCCGTAAATAAACCGGGTGACTCATTCGAAAACGAAGCTGATGCAGTTGCACATTCAGTTGTAAATAATACTTCAAACAAGCCGGTAATTCAACAGAAAAAAATGACAGGAGTTCAAAGGCTTGCAACTCCAACAGAAGATGATCAATTGGGGACCAATGATGCGAGGATGAAAAAAGACAAGGACATTCAAACAAAACCCATGGGAGGAGATATGGATGAGAAGGATAAATTGAAAGGAATACAAAAGAAAGACAATCCTAAGGAAGACGAAGATAAAATGAAAAAACCTGGCACAGTACAACGCAAATCAGAACCATCTACTTCAGAAGGATTTGCATCCCCGGGCCTTAGTGCACAAGTTGAAAAATCGGCGGGCAGTGGTAAAAAAATGTCAGGCAAAACTCTGAGTGAAATGAATTCATCCTTTGGCGTGGATTTTAGTAATGTGAGAATTCATATGGATAATGAGGCCGTAAGCATGAACCAGGAATTGAAAGCGCAAGCTTTTACGTTCGGAAAAGATATCTATTTCAACAGCGGAAAATTTAATCCGGAATCATCCCAGGGAAAATTCCTCCTCGCTCATGAATTGACACATGTATTGCAGCAAAACTCCGACATCCAAAAAAAATCCATTCAACGTACAATTGGAGATACGCATGATCTGGTTTCTCCAAGATTTAAAGGTGATACGGATCTTGAAGCATGCTTCGATGGAGAAAAAATCATTCGCAAGCCCATCGAAGGTGAATTTGTAAAAAAGATTCAGCAGGCCTTGGTTGATGCCGGGTTTCCTCTTCCCAAATTTGGCGTAGATGGAAAATTTGGTGATGAGACAAAGGCGGCGGTAAAAGAATTTCAAAAGCAATCCGGCCTTGAAGCTGCACAACAAGATGGTGAGGTCGGTCCGATTACTATGAGTCGATTAGACTCCCGATTTTCCGGCAGCTCAGCGAAGACCGTTGAAAAGACCTGTGAAAACGGTATAAAAACGGTAACGATAGATTTTGTAAAAATGAAAGGATCCAATGGAAATTCCGCCACGGATCTGGCTTTCGCCAACAATGTATTCAAAGATTGTTGTATTCAGTTTGCAGCAGGAACCGAAGTGACTATGCCAGATACATTATCCGATTCAGTTCTTGGTGGTGATACTGATTTAAATGTTGCGCCATGCAATGCTGTTTCTTCTGAGGACCTGATTACTTTTCTTACAGCAACAAGTTTATTCGGCCTCACAAATAAGATCATTGTTTTTTATGTTGAAACTCTTCATCAGGGTACAGAAAGACTTGGTGGCGACAGTACTTCCCAGCTATGCGCGACGGGCCCGCGGGCACCTATGCAGGGTATGGTAGAAGTTGCCAATGGTGCCCCTTCAAGAACGTTTCCTCATGAATTGGCTCATATACTGATGAGCACTTTTGAAGACCATAAAGTAACTGAGGATAATCTCCAGCATACCAGTGGAGGTGCTAAGGGTGAAAAAATTGCACCGGTTCAATGTGCTATCATGTATACAAGAGCTGGTTAACCATAAAATGCGTTCGTTATGTTTTTAAAAAGACTGCTTAATATTTTTAGAAAAAAACCCAAACCTGAACCGGAAGAATATTCGGTTGACGATTATATTAAATCTCATGCGAATGATAATTCCGAAGAGAATCAGGAAAAAACTGACCATAAATCTAAAAGTGATGTTATGACCCAGATGAAAAAAAACACGAATAATTTAATACCGGTAGAGTTTCAATATCTCGAAAATTTAATTAGCTACCGGTTAAGCCAAAGCGCAGCACCAAAGTTTCCCGACCCCAAATATTGGGATCTTCCTGTAAAAGATTTTGTGGTAAAAAACGGCCTCGATCAGGATGAGGCTACGTTATTGCTGATCGGACTCGCCCCGCATGCGGTTCCGGAATTATTCGACAAAGCCATTCAGGATAAAATAAAATCTTCCGGAGACTTTCCTGAAATTGGTGGCGTACGTGGGAAAAATTTCAGAGGATTTTTGCCAACCGGACAAACAGCAATCTTTCTTCTTTCAGGTGATGATTGGGAAAGAAGAAAAGAAGTGGAGCAATTATTTTGGTCGGATCGCGATTTGGCCCGACGAAAAATTTTGTGGCTCGAAGAATTGCAACAGGGTGAGCCCGTAATGAGCGGCAAAATCACAGTGGCACTGGATTATATCGATTTGTTTTTATTCGGGATGACGGCACCTCCTCATTTCAGTACCAGTTTTCCTGCAAAAAAAATCACGACCAAACTTACTTCTGCGGATATTGTGATGAGCAAGGAAGTGAAAAGACATTACAAAACTTTGGAAGACTGGATCAATTACAATCCTGCACTCATGGATAAATGGGGAATGGAGAAAAGATTGAG
>PSRI01000101.1 GCA_003175935.1 Bacteroidota bacterium | reverse complement strand
ATTAGGCATTTAAATCCAGTCGTTTTCCAGTAACCAGAAAAATCACATTTTCAGCAATGTTTGTTGAATGGTCAGCAATTCTTTCGATGTAGCGGCATATATAGGCTAATTCAGTAATTTGAGTTATTGCGTGTGGATTCTTTGGCAAATACCCAAATAACTCTCTAATTAATTCACCGTACATTTCATCCACTTTATCATCTTTTTCCGCACATTTCTTTGCAATGACGACGTCATCACTATAATAAGCGGTTAAAGAATCCGATAACATTTCTAATGTCAAATCCTTCATTTTTGGTATATCAATAATATCTTTTATCAGTTTTTCCTTCCCGATATGTTGAACCGCTTTAGCAATATTTACCGCATTATCGGCAATTCGTTCAACTTCAGAAGAAGTTTTAATGGCAACAATGATTTTCCGTAAATCTGTTGCAACCGGAGATTCCTTAGCGATGAGCAGAATGGCTTTATCATTAATTTCATTATCAAGTCGATCGATTTCATTGTCACCATCAATAATTTGCTGTGCTTTTTCCAAATCCTGATTAATTAAAGCATGAATCGATTCCTTTACGGCATTTTCAGCTTTATGTGCCATTTCTAAAAGAAGTTTTTTCAGTTCATTTAAATTGCTGTCAAAATTTGATCTTGTATTTTTCATTAACATGTGTCTGTTCACTCCAATTAGCCAAATCTTCCTGTAATATATCCTTCCGTGCGTTCATCTGCAGGATGTGAAAAAATCGTTGCTGTCGAGTCTAACTCAACTAATTCTCCCATTAAGAAGAAAGCAGTTTTATCAGAAACTCGGGCAGCTTGCTGCATATTATGAGTAACAATAACAATCGTATACTTTTCCTTAAGCTGTAAAATCATTTCTTCAATTTTTAAAGTCGAGATCGGGTCAAGGGCTGAGGTTGGTTCATCCATTAACAGAACATCCGGCTTGGTAGCAAGTGCCCTTGCAATACAAAGCCTTTGCTGCTGTCCACCAGATAGCCCCAAAGCAGGTCCGTGTAAGCGGTCCTTTACTTCATCCCATAATCCAACATCCATTAAAGCCTTAACGACGATACCTTCAAGTTCTTTTTTATTCCTGGTTCCATGGATTCTCGGCCCATAGGCAATATTATCAAAAATCGATTGGGGGAAGGGGTTTCCCCTTTGGAATACCATACCGACATTTTTACGAAGCTCTACAAGATCAATTTTGTCAGATAAGATATTTTTTTCATTAAAGTTGATCTCTCCAGCTAATTTAACATTAGGAATCGTTTTTATCATTAAATTCAACGTTTTAATAAATGTAGATTTTCCACAGCCAGAAGGGCCGATCATTGCGGTAACTTCCTTTTTATTGATAGGAAAGTTTATATTTTTTAATGCATGGTGATCCCCATACCACAAATTCAAATCCATTACATCAAAAACTTGATTGGTTACTGTTAATGTTGACACAACTTAACCTCCTTATCCAAACCTTCCAGAGATGTATTCTTCCGTTTTTGCGGCAGAAGGATTTGTAAAAATTTTCTCAGTTTTATCATATTCAATGAGGTCACCGCTTAGAAAAAAAGCTGTCTTATCCGATATTCGTGAAGCTTGCTGCATATTATGTGTCACAATTAAAATGGAATAATCATGCTTTAATTCAACAATCAACTCTTCCACCTTGCCATTCGAAATCGGATCCAGCGCAGAAGACGGCTCATCAAGAAGAATCACAGTTGGCTTCATCGCAATGGTTCTCGCAATACATAAGCGCTGCTGTTGTCCCCCTGAAAGGGATAATGCAGATGTGTGAAGCCGATCCTTCACTTCATCCCAAAGAGCTGCTTTCCTTAAACTTTCCTCAACAATTTCATCAAGCACTTTCTTCTTTCGAATCCCGGAAAACTTTAATGCATGGGTGATATTTTCATAAATCGACTTTGGAAATGGATTTGGCTTTTGGAACACCATACCTATTTCTTTTCGTAACGCAACCACATTTATTTGTGGCGAAAGAATATTCAAATCCTCATAAATGATCTCACCCACTGCTCTTGCTCCTGGAATTAAATCATTCATTCGATTAATACTGCGTAAAAATGTCGACTTTCCGCATCCGGATGGGCCAATCAGAGCTGTGATGGAGTTTTTTTCAATATCCATCGATATACCGTTTACTGCGCGTTTTTCACCATAGTAAATCTCCAAATTATTTACATTTAATATATTTTCATTTTGCACCAATTGCATTGCATCAGGTTTTTCTAATGTCGCTGTCTCCATATCCACACCTGCTTCCTATTTTGTTGCAGTCATTTTTTTATAAACCAGACTGCCAATTGTTCTAGCTAATAAGTTAAAAATTAATACACATATTACCAGAACTGCAGCAGAACCATTTGCTACTTCTTTAACATCAGGGATTAACCCTTGGGTATTAACTGACCATATATGGACAGCAAGCGTTTCAGCAGGACGGAAAATATTTAATGGTGATGTTGCTGTAAATGGATTCCAGTTTGAATAATCGAGTCTTGGTGTTGACAAACCGGCTGTAAAGAGTAGGGCAGCTGCTTCTCCGAATACACGTCCCGCAGCAAGAATTGCTCCAGTCAAAATTGACGGAAAAGCACTAGGAATTAAAATTGTTTTGACTGTATGCCAATGTGTAATCCCTAAACCTAAACTTGCTTCTTTCAGTTCCCGTGGAACAGTACGAATAGCATCCTCACTTACACGCACCATTACTGGCAGGTTAAAAACCGTGAGTGCTAACGCACCTCCTAAAATCGTATAGCCCCAGCCGGTTAAAGTAACAAACATTAATAAGCCGAACATTCCAATAACAATCGATGGCAGAGATGCTAACACCTCTACACAGGAACGAATTATGTCTGTTATTTTTCCAGGCTTAGCATATTCAGCCATATAAATACCGCCGCCCAAACCAAGTGGGATGGTAATAATCATGGTTATGAACAAAACGTAAAAGGAATTAAATAATTGATCTCGAATCCCAGCTCCGGCCACTAAGTTGCTCGATGGTGATGTTAGAAAATGGAAAGAAATTTGTTTAACACCGTTCACTAAAATGAAATAAAATAATCCAACAAGTAAGGAAATGATTATAATTGCAATTGCAACAAATACTCCTGTGGCAATTCGATCAGCTGTTTTACTGTTCATTAAAACTTCCTCCTTGAGGATAGATAGCGGATGATCAAAATAAAGGCAAAAGAAATGACTAGTAGAATGAATCCCATTGACCAAAGTACATTATTTTCAATACTTCCAAAGGTTGTATTCCCCATGTTTAAGGTAATGATCGTAGTCAAGGTCGCGGATGGATCTAAAATACTGTGCGGGAATTTACTAACATTCCCAATCACCATTTGAACAGCCAAGGCCTCTCCAAACGCTCTTGCCATCCCTAAGACAATTGCAGTCAAAAGTGTTGGCATTGCGGCAGGAACCAAGACTTTTCGAATGGTTTGCCACCTAGTTGCACCTAGTGCATAGGAACCTTCTCGGAGAGAGTTTGGAAGAGAACTCATAGCATCAGTTGCAATTGTAGTAATGGTAGGTAATATCATAATCGAAAGGACAATCATTCCAGACAAGAGACTAAATCCTAGTCCACCAATATGATTTCTTACAAATGGAACCAACACTGTAAGCCCGATGAATCCATAAACAACAGACGGAATTCCGACTAAAAGCTCAATAACCGGCTGTAAAATCTTTCTTCCCCATGAGGGAGCGATTTCGGTCATAAAGATTGCTGCGCCAATCCCTAGAGGAGCTGCGATGATTGCAGATAAAAAAGTTACAGCAAATGATCCAAAAATAAATGGTAATGCCCCAAATAATGGATTCGGCTGATTTGAAGGATTCCATGCCTTACTGGTTAAGAACTCAATAAGACTTACACCGTTTTTTATAAATGCCTGCAAGCCTTTTTGTCCAAGGAAAATCGTGATTGAAATTGTTGCGGCAATCATAATAAAGGCACATAAAAAAACAATTATCTTACCTCTTACTTCCCCATTCATCCAATTTTTTTCAGATTTTAATAATCTGTCCTTTGCAGGAGCCAATCTTTCCATAAAAAAGTAAACACCCCTATTTATACGTCATAATAGGGTAAATGCTTGTTCAGCACTTACCCCCAGATTTAATCAAGAAACTTATTTATTTGATTGTTTTCCAGTTGCGTCACGTTCTACTTGCATTTTTGTTACAGGAAGATATCCTTGTTTTGGTAAAATTGTATTTTGAACTTCATCACTCATCATGTAGTCAAGGAATGCTTTTTCAAGTTCGGTAGGTTGTCCTTTAGTATACATATGTTCATAGGCCCAAACAGGGAATTTACCTGATTGAATATTTTCTGCTGTTGGTTTCACACCGTCAATTGTCATTTGAGTAACGGTATTGTCAGTGAAGTATGAAAGTGCAAGATAACCAATTGCTCCAGGTGTTTCACTGATGATCTTTTTAACTGTGTTTGATGCATCTTCGGTAATTCCTTCAGCAGGTGTTGCACCGTCAAGAGCAAATTTATTAAATACTGCACGAGTTCCTGAAGATTCTGGACGGTTTACAAGAGTGATCTTTTGATCTGGACCGCCAAGATCTTTCCAGTTTGTGATTTTTCCAGTAAACACTTTGATTAAGTCAGCTTTTTTGATGTCAGTGATTCCAACTTTTGGATTTACGGCAGCTGTCATTCCAACAACAGCAACTTTATTATCAACAAGCCCTGAAATGTTTTTCTCTTCCGCGAAAACATCGGAGTTACCAATCTGAACAGCACCTTGAGAAACTTGTGATAAGCCTGTACCAGATCCGCCACCATTAACTTGAATGCTTACTTTTGAATTTGTACTCATAAATTGTTCTGCAGCTGCCGATGCTAATGGCTGCAATGCAGTTGAACCGGAAAGAACTAAAGAACCGGAAAGGTCAGCTTTTTGTGCTGTTTTATTGTCATTTTGTTTTGAAGTATCAGTTGTTTTGGTAGTTGATGTTCCGCCACCACATGCAGCCATAACAACCATTAATGCTGCAATAACCATTGGCAGACCAAACTTCTTAAACATCTTCATTACTTTAATTCCCCCTAAGGTTTTTGTTTTGTTTTTTCTTACATAC
>PSRI01000077.1 GCA_003175935.1 Bacteroidota bacterium | reverse complement strand
ACGATTCCTGCAACCACATAATACGTGCGGCGCGTAAGTGCGTATGAGTTATAAAATGATGCGAAGAATTTCAAATCGTTACTATTGATTTTACCTGGGTATTTCCATTGAGTGAATAATCTGTGCAATTACATCATCTGTAGTTGCTCCTTCCATTTCCTTTTCCGGAGTAAGAATGATACGATGTCTCAGTACAGGATAAACTGCTTCGATGATATCTTCCGGCGTCACAAAATCGCGCCCCTGAATTGCAGCAATTGCCTTGGAAGCGACCATTACAGCGAGGGACGCCCGGGGTGATCCGCCGAGATAAATTGACTTGTCTGAACGTGTGGACGTAATAATTTTAGCAATGAATTGCAAAAGCTTTTCGTCAATAACAGTAATCCGCACCTGCTTGCGCAATTCGCCTATTTGAGTTGAATTCAAAACCTGCGTGATGCCCGAGGTGAAATCTTCAGCAACCTGATGGTGAAACCTTGAAAGTATTTGCAATTCCTGGTCCTCGCTGGGATAAGGCACCACAATTTTAAATAAGAACCGGTCGAGTTGCGCTTCCGGCAAACGATAAGTTCCCTCCTGTTCAATGGGATTTTGCGTTGCCAGCACCATGAATGGTTTTTTCATGATATGAGAATATCCATCGACAGTTACCTGCTTCTCTTCCATCACTTCAAAAAGTGCAGCCTGTGTTTTTGCAGGCGCGCGATTGATTTCATCAATCAAAACGATATTGCTGAAAATAGGTCCGTGCTTGAATTGGAAATTGCCTTCTTTAGGATTAAAAACAGAAGTACCCAAAACATCCGAGGGCATAAGGTCCGGTGTAAATTGAATCCTGGAGAAATCAAGAGCGATACATTTTGCAACGAGCCTTGCTGTTAAAGTCTTCGCCACACCGGGAACACCTTCGATTAATACATGTCCGTCTGAGAGAATAGCCGCCAATATTAATTTTACCATCTCATCCTGCCCCACAATCACTTTTCCAATCTCAACACGCATTTGCATGATGGCATTGTGCAAATTTGTTAGGTCTGTCCTGGATTCGAATAAATTTTCTTCCATGCTTAAGATGTTTTATAGAATTTGTTGAGCAACTGGTAGAATTCAATTACCTGTTGATCATGTACCGGCGGATTGCCCTGAAAAAATTTAATATATTCTGTGATTCTGTGTATGGTCTGTTCGTCGGACCCCGATTTTTGGACCAGTACTTTTTCAAACTGACTGTCCAGGTTACCCGAATGAATTTTGTACCTGTTAAAAATATGTTCGGTAAAATACGTTGCCATTTTTTGGCAAAGATTTTTATTATCCCGTTTCTGGAAATATAACCTTCCAACTGTTTTTACAAAGTCGAGTGAATCATTTTGAGGAGGCAGAATTACGGGTATTATGCGTTGCCTTCTTTTCAGTCCCAATAAAACAAATACCAACAATGAAGTTACTGCCAGGTAAAGTGCCCATCGAAATCCTTCCTGCGTGAGCAACACCCGAAGCGGTGAAGATTCTTTTGCGGCTTGTTTGGCCTTATGTAAGTAATATTCATCCCAGCTAACCTTTATTGCTTTTGGATCCATCAGCGACATCACCTGTTCATAATATTTCAAATTGTTTTTGTGCAAAAGAAAATAATTACTCAGGGCAATAGGCGTGTGATGGAGATAGAAATTACCCTGACCGGCACGGATCTTTATGAACATGGGAAGACTGTCTACCTTTCTGAATTTTACAAATTCGGGCAGGCTGTCAAGAGTTGTCCCCAGGATATAAGTCATGGAAGAATCGAAAGTTGAAAAGCTGCCCTGTGTTCTTTTTCCCGGATATTCGAAGAAGGAAGACCCCTTTGGAAATGGCGGCTGCATGAGGGACAATTTCATAGAGTCGCCCCCTATTGCTGCTCCCAAATATTCAAATAAATTTCCGGTAGAATTGATGTGAAAAAAATCCAGTGCATCCCTGCTGAATTCGTTTGTCGAAATGAATACATCATTCCCCTTCTCTACAAAATGAAACAATTCAGTAAGCTCTGAATTCTCTGCATTAAATTCTTTGGTTACGACCAGCAATACCTGGTGATTTGAATTAATTATCGAACTGTCCCAATCTTCGGGTGACCGGGAGTTTACTGAAATATTTGCAGCGGGGAATAGGTAACTGAGATTATTATAAGCGACATAACACCCATAAGGAATTTTGTCTTTTCTGCTTAGCGTAATTCTTTCATCAAAAATTTTACCACTCGATATCCAAATGATAGCGATCAGCATAACGACAATAAAACCGATGATATAGGGTAAAAATTTTTTCATCTGAATTATGCCAGGCTTTGGTTTAATTTTTCAAATTCATTCTTGATAATACCATATTTGATTGCATTTATTTCAAAATTTCCATACCAAACATATTCATAATTGCGGGTGACCCTGGAAAAATCCTCGTAAAGATTAGTATTGAATAACTGCATCAGATAATCCATATTGGTTTTATCTGGCCCGTAAACAATTCTATTATTGTCGGACAAATATTTAAGCAACTTTAGAAAACGTAATCTGGTAGCGAGTCGCAAATCATTGTTTTGTTCTGCATTCGCAATTTCAAGAGGGAAATCTATGAGGTTAATGTCATTTAATTCCGGACTACTTTCATTCCCTGATACTTCAGCGTTTTTTCCGCTGGCGAAAATGGAAATGTTATTTTGAATGAGCAACCAAATGATGATACCAATAAAAATTAAGATCAGAACCACCCAAATTACCGAACGAAAAAACATTTTGGAAATCAGCCGGTCCACTCCATTCCAGAATTTATCCCAAAAGGATTCATTGTTTTCTTCTTTCTTTTTCTCCTGAGCCTTGTTTGCATACCAAAAATCTCCATCCGATTTTAGTTTTTTACCAATGGAATCCGGAACAGAACGAAGGGATACGGCAGTGGTATCATACATCACCGTACTATCGGCCTTACCAACAAAAAATAATGTGCTGGAATCCGGCGCCGCAAAATGATTAGGTTCTGCTTCGTTAGAATTGGGAACCGCAACCGTATCAGCTGCCGAAACTGTATCAGGATAAGAAGTTGTATCTTTTGGGGATTGGCCAAATGAATTTATGCCAGGTAGAGTACTACATAAAAAAAATACCAGAGCCAATAATATATGCCGGAGGGTTCTGTTCACTTTAAAGTTGGTTATTGCGCTGCAAGCGGCTCCGTAAAAGTATTGGATAGATAATATAGTACCATACTATAAATGAAAGAGAACTCAACAATATTAATGCGCTCAACCACTTGGGCATGGTATAATACCGGGTAACAAATCCTTCGAAGAAGGCGGCCACAATAAAAATGGGTACGAGGCTCACGAGTATCTTTACACTGTCTTTTGCACCCTGCTTAAAAGAATCGATCCTTTTGCCTGTTCCCGGAAACATCCAGCCTTTTCCAAGAATTACTCCTGAAGCGCCGGCAATAATAATTGCAGATATTTCAAGAGTACCATGGATGAAAACCGTAAGTACAGATTGCAATCCCAATCCTTTTGCAAAAAACATTTCTTCAAATGCACCTAATCTCACTCCTTCATTTACAAGGGAAATAATCGTAAAAAAACATAGGAAAATGCCTTCAGCAAAATATCGGAATGCAACGAAAATGTTATTGAGCATAATCCAAATCCACATCAGCAATTCATTTCCATCTGCATAAACTCCAAAAGGTTTTCCCCTGGCAATATTTTCTTCAGTCATGTTCACATAGCCGTCCCCCAGCATTTCTCTCAAAAATGATTCATCATTTTTGGCGGAATAAAATCCAACGACAAAAAAAACTATGAAGATGCAGGCAACCCAAAGCATCACGGTATGATGTTTTCTTACAGTAAGTGGCACTTCATATTTCCAGAATTCTGTAATGCGATTTCGGTCTTCTTTGCGATTTTGATAAATGCCCATGTAAATTTTTGATGCCTGAGCATTCAGATAGCGGGTAACTTTGCTGTGCGGGTAAAAAGTTTTAGCATAAGAAAGATCATCCACGATTCTGGTGAACTCCGTTGCGACTTCGTCGGGATCCTCAGGTGGCATCACTTGATTTTTGAGCCAGCGATCCTTATTCTTCTTTATAAATAATGCTTCGCGCAATAGATTGGATGATTTTGGTGTTGTAGATAAATTCAGCCCAAAGGTGGTTAGCTAAATTTGTTTCAATTTAAATAATAACTTAACATCGTATAACTGCCCATTGAAATAAATATTGTAGCAGGCGCATGAGCAAGATTCATATTCCTACCAGTTTTAATATAGATCTGGATTTCGAAATACCGGAATTTCATATCCGTATGTTTGCCTGGCTAATTGATCTTAGCATCAGAATATTTTATCTGATCCTTGCCGTGAATTTATTCGAACAATCCATAGATGGCGTTAATTCACAACTTGAAGTTCTTGCCTGGTCCTCCATTTTAGGGTTTCCTTTCCTCACTTACCACCTTTTTTGCGAAATATTTTGGAACGGACAAAGTGTAGGAAAAAAATTGTTAAATATCAGGGTGGTGAATGATAATGGCGGAAAAGCTTCCCTTAGCCAGTACATGATTCGATGGCTACTCAGAGCTTCTACTATATTCGTAATACTGGACGTGATTTTAATTGTTGCAACAAAAAGAGGAAAGAGATTGGGTGATGTGGCAGCAGGTACAATGATCATCAGAACCAAACAAAAAGCAAATCTCGACGAGACTGTTTTCATTGAAGTACAGGACAATTATGTGCCTATCTTCCCACAGGTAATGAGGCTAAGTGACCGCGACATTAATACCGTAAAAAATATTCTTGATACAGCAAGGAAACACGGCTATAATGAAATGGTTGAAAGAGCTTCAGGAAGAGTTGCGAATGTGTTGAATATTCAAACACAAATGCATCCTTTTGATTTCCTTGATACGCTCCTCAAGGATTACAATTATCTCTCTACTAACTAACTATACTATTTCAATCCGCTTGCCAGTCCAACTGCGAGGGCGAGTGCAAAAAAAAGGTAAAGCACAATTGCGACAATAGTTAAAATTCCTACAAATTTTAAGCAGGATTTCAAATTGCCAAATCCGTCGATTAATGATTCCTGGTCGTTTGTGCGAAAAGCTGCCTGAACTTGTTTGGCAAACCGAAATAAATAAAGGCAGGGGAAAAAATAGAGAAATGCAAATGCTACATAGAATACAGAGATCTTGGCTCCCAGGAAAAAGCCCGCACCGACAGATCCGCTAAATAACGAAAGCACAGTTCCCATTACAACTCCCAGAAGCACCAGTAAACCAATCATGATAAATCCAACGATGGATAAAAATTTGCCCCATCGCGCTGCATCCTGCAAATGTTGAATACTTACAGGGTCTACCTGTAGCTCAAATAAGGATCCCTTTTGTTCTTCCATAACGGTAAACAATTCTTTGAAATCTAATCCAACGAAAAAATCAGCGCTGGAATTGTCTTATGAATTCATCGGGATGGGTGAGTGCTCCAATTCCCGCGGTAAAAATTATGAACAAGACAAACAATATATAAAGGATCGAGGGGATTAGTCCAATTATCGCGCAAATTCTTCCCGTGCGAAGATTGCTGTAAGATGAAGCGGTATACATATCCGGATTTGCAGAATACAGCTGAATGTCCTTGCTATAAAGAACAAGTGCAATTATTGCACAAACTACTCCGGGCAAACCGTAGCAGCAGCATCCGACAAATGAAATAATTCCAAGGGCCAAAACTGCAGATGCATTCGGAAGGGGTTGTTGCATTTGAGGGCCGAAGGGTGAGGCAGTATTCTCCATCTAAGCAAAGATTTGGTGGTTAAAAATTTTGTATACGTAATGTAATACAATAATGCTGACTACTCCAACCTGAAGTATAAAAATATTTCTGGACCCATTTGAAAATTTATATCTCAAATGGAGGGCGCCATATATGAGCAAAAAAATTAAAGGAATAAGGGCGGGATATAATATGACTGAATGTAAAAAATCTCCTTTTAAAAGTGCGATACCACTACGCTGCATGCCACAGCCAGGACATTCCATATGAAGGTATTTTTTAGAGGGACAGGTAAGCAAATGCTTTTCCAGCCAGCCAATTCCACCTAAATATGTGTTCAGCAAGAATAGCATGATCTGTAATCATATGGTGAGAAACTAAATCCTTTTAATAAGCCTGCGCAAATAATACCCGCTGGCTACTAGGCTTGCCCGTGAGTATGCACTTACCAGATTCCTGTTCGTTATTCAAAGGAATGCATCGAATAGTCGCCTTGGTAAGCTCTTTAATTTTGTCTTCCGTTTCACCTGTTCCATCCCAGTGGGCAGAAACAAAACCACCTTTTTCATTAAGCAATTGTACAAAATCATCCCAGGTATCTGCCTTTGTTATATGAGATTCCCTGTAAGCCAGAGCCTTTTTGTACATATTTAGTTGAATCTCTTCCAAAAGATTTGCAATTCGATCTGTTAGTCCATCCATACTCACACTCATCTTTTCTTTGGTATCCCTCCTGGCGATTTCCACGCTGTTATTTTCAATATCCCGTGCACCGATTGCAATTCTTACAGGAACCCCTTTCAATTCATATTCTGCGAATTTCCATCCTGGCCTGGAATTATCATCGTTATCATATTTTACTGAAATACCTGCCGACTTAAGCTGTTTCACCAGGACTTTAACTTTTTCATCAATCAGGCTTTTCTGATCAGCACCTTTAAATATCGGAACGATTACAACCTGTATAGGTGCAATTTTCGGCGGAAGTATCAATCCCTCATCATCACTATGGGCCATAATGAGAGCACCAATCAATCTTGTAGAAACTCCCCATGAAGTAGCCCAAACATATTCCTGCTTATTTTCTTTATTGAGGAATTGCACATCAAAGGCCTTTGCGAAATTCTGGCCAAGGAAATGTGATGTACCTGCCTGCAGTGCTTTTCCATCCTGCATGAGTGCTTCAATGCAGTATGTATCCACGGCTCCGGCGAATCTTTCATTGGGTGTTTTAACTCCTTTAATTACTGGAACAGCCATCCAGTTCTCGACAAAATCAGCATAAACTCCAAGCATTCTAAGCGTTTCCTCGCGAGCTTCTTCGGAAGTTGAGTGCGCCGTATGCCCTTCCTGCCAAAGGAATTCAGCGGTGCGCAGGAATAATCTTGTCCGCATTTCCCAACGAACCACATTGCACCACTGGTTAACGAGAAGTGGAAGGTCGCGGTAAGACTGGATCCAGGTTTTATATGTATTCCAGATTATTGCTTCGCTGGTCGGTCGGATAATCAGTTCTTCTTCCAGTTTGGAATCCGGGTCAACCATGAGGCGGCCTTTTTTATCAGGATCGCCCTTGAGTCTGTAATGAGTAACAACGGCGCATTCTTTGGCAAAGCCTTCGGCGTGGCCCTCTTCTTTTTCCAGGAAACTCTTGGGCACAAATAGAGGGAAATAGGCATTCACGTGACCGGTTTCCTTAAACATACGATCCATTGTGTCCCTCATGATTTCCCATAACGCATAGCCATATGGCTTAATCACCATGCACCCGCGCACTGCAGAATAATCTGCCAACCCTCCTCTTATTACCAGGTCATTGTACCATTGAGAATAATCCTGCGATCTGGAAGTAATTTCCTTGCCCATATTAATTGTTTATCTCATATCGACTCTGGCAATTAAACCGGAATCGACCTTTTTTTGTTAATTTTTGTTGATTGATAAATGTTAGCTGAATCAGGATAAATACCTTCTTTTCAACCGTTTTTTCCGGCCTACTATTTGGAATACATTAACAGGCAGAATTGCGCAAATGTAGTAACTTCAATGTGTAAATCACTAAAAACCCCTTGCCATGAACACCAGAAATTTACTCTTGCTGGCTGCAGTTGTTGGACTGGGAAGTTGTACCACTATGTACAAATCCGGACAAACACCCGATGACGTATACTATTCACCTGGATCTGAGAAGGAAGGCTATGTGCAGTCGAAAAATAATACGGATAATAATCAGCCTTTCCACGGCAATGAGCCTTCTGATGATTATCTGCGCATGAAAGTTCAGGACCCTGCCCGTTGGTCTACTTTGGACTACGATGCATATGGAAATTACAATCCATATTATAATCCTTATAGCCCTTATGGCAGCTTTGGATATTCCCCATATGGAACAAGCATGTCATTTGGATTTGGCATGGGCTATCCTATGTACAGCGGATTATATTTCGGAAGCTACTTTAACCCATTTGGATTTTATGGAAGTTACAACCCATACTATCCATACTATTATGGAACGCCGGTTGTAATTGTAAAAGGTGGAACAGGAACAGTAAATCCTTATATAAATCGTCCGAGAACTTTCAGTAATGCAGGCTATGGTAACACGGCCTATGTTCGCGGTGGTGGTGCAATAATGCCTAAAGCCACAGGTGCTCCTGCAAGTGCAGGTCCTGCACCCGTTAGAGTTTTCAATAACGTAAATAATTCAACTTCTTATTCTGGTTCTTCAGGTGGCAGCTATCTCCGTGGCGGTTCATCAGGAAGAAGCAGCACTCCGTTCACCCCATCATCTTCGGGTAGCCATAACAGTTCTACAAGAACTTTCGAGCCAAGAAGTAGCAACAGCTCTTCAGGTAGCAGCTTTGGCGGTAGCAGAAGCAGTGGTGGTAGCAGTGGCGGCGGTGGAAGCGCACCTGCAAGAAGTTTCCCCGGCAGAAGATAATTTACCTACTAACTTGATATGAATACAACCTTATTGAAAGAGCAGTATGAACAAAGATTCATGCTTCTCTTTCAATAAATCAACACCCTTTTGTTCCCTGATAATTTCTACATATATGCGAACCCGATCGATACTAGCCATTGCCTTATTGATAAGCACCTGCAGCTACTCCCAGGAACCCGTTGATGCACTCAGATACGCATGGACAGGTACCGGTGGAACCGCCAGAATGCAGGCTGTGGGCGGAGCTACAACCGCACTCGGTGGAGATATCACTTCTACCTTTACAAATCCTGCTGGACTTGGCATGTACAAGACCAATGAATTCGTACTCACTCCGGGTTTTCGTTTTCTTTCTAACAATACAGATTATCGCAATAACTCAACTTCTGATAGTAAAAGCAGTTTTAACTACGGAACAACCGGGTTTGTATTTGGACTACCGTCATCGGGTAACCGCAGTTGGAGAGGATTTAGTTTTGGACTTGCCTTGAATCGTACTGCGAATTTTAATAATGATGTAACCCTTAAGGGATCCAACAACCAAAGCTCCTACTCTGAAAAATATTTGGAAGAGCTGGTGAATAATAACGTCACCGATCCAAATGCTGCAGCAAATAATTATCCCTATGGGGCCAGTCTCGCATTTAATACTTATCTGGTTGACACCATGAATGATGCTTCAGGTAATTTAAGCGGATATAGAAGCCTCGCAACTGTTGGAACAGGATTAACCCAGCAACAAAAAATTTCAACTAAAGGGGGAATCACTGATTTCGCATTTGGCGGATCAGCCAATCTGCTTGACAAATTTTATTTCGGCGGCTCGATTGGAATCAGCATGTTGAATTATGAAAGAACCAGCAGTTTTACAGAATCCGACGCAACTACTAATACTGCAAATGATTTCAATTATTTTATTTCCGATGATTATTTGAAAACTTCTGGCGTTGGAATCAATTTGAATGCGGGTATAATTTATAAGCCCATAGAATTCCTGAGACTGGGTCTGAGCTTCCATTCCCCAACCTGGTACCAGTTGAAGGATCAATATAAATCTACGGTTACTACAGATCTGGAAGGATATGCTGGTGCCGGGCTTAAGAGTCAAAGCTCAACCGATTTCAACAACGGGCAACTTGGTGAATACAATTACAACTATACTACACCGTGGAGAGCTGCCTTAGGTATTGCTTATGTTTTCCGCGAAGACAGGGACACGCACAATCAAAAAGGTTTTATTAGTGCCGATGTAGAATATATCAACTATACAAACTCCAGTTTCAAAGCGCAAGGTTCTGCGGACCAGTCAGACAAAGATTATTTCACCGGGGTGAATAATAAGATTGATGCGGCATTTAAATCGGCGGTCAATTTTAGGATTGGTGGTGAATTAAAATTCAACACATTTATGGTGAGGGCGGGTTATTCCATCTATACAAATCCATACACAAACGCATATTTCAATAATCAATCTGCAGATGAAGTGAAAGCGAATCACATGAATGTGAGCGCAGGAATTGGTTGGAGAGACAAAGGAATGTTTGTAGACCTCACAGGAATTTACCTGATTTCTAATGATGCCTATTTCCCATACCGACTTGACCAGGGAGTATTTAACGCCGCTAAAGTAAAATCCAACGGCGCAGATATTTTCCTTACCGTTGGATTCAAGTTCTGATCTTATAAGTTTATTTTAATTTTCTTTTTGCTCCTTTGCTGTCTGTCACTTCTACAGATTCTGCCTGATCATTGATCCTTAAAAATCTTCCTGATTGGGAGAGGAATGAAGAACCATAATAGAATTCTTCTTTACGTGTTTTCCCATTTTTGAGTTTTACCGTTGCAAACATATCATTTGGAGCAAGCGATGCACAAGTGGCATTGTCCTTTGCTTCGAACAATTTCAATGCGCCCCTGTTTTGGGAAGCCATCAGTAAACATTTGCCCGAGGGGTTTCTGAGACTCACAAGCGCTCTGCCATTGCCCGGAATATTTATTCCACTTTGTAATATAGTTTGAGGTTTAAACGATCCTGTTCCATCCCCTTTTAAAAACAAACCATTGAATGCATCATATCGGCCCACCGTTACTTCAGTGCCATAATCATTCCCGTTAACAACAATGTCCAGATTTCCATCTCCATCAAAATCATCCACAACCATCCCATATATGCAGGACAATTGCATTTGCATTGGCATCGCCTCCAATTGAAATTTGCCATTGCCCATATTTCTCAGGAGGGCTGTCGGGAAATAATTAGCAGTCAGAATAAGTGCATCTTTCAACTGTTCTTTTGATAAAAGCTTGTCGAAAGTTGCGCTCGCATAACTTTTATAAGAAACAAATTTCCTGCGCATTTCAATCATCTGCTTTATTTCGAGATCCCTGTCCTGTGCGGGAAATTCTTTACGAATTCCACCATTCAAATGTTGATCCGGAATATAAACAGAAAGAAGCGCATCATAACTTCCATTCTTGTCAAAATCTTTTGCATAAATTCTCACAGGCTCATTATCAGAAGCGCGATAAAATGAATTTTCACCGAGATTGCCCACAACATAATCTATATCGCCATCATTATCGAAATCACCTGCTGTAATACTGCTCCACCACCCTTTTTGGTTTTGTACTCCGGTAGCAGCAGTCACATCTTTAAGCGTGCCATGGTCGTTCTTAAGAAAAGTAACCGGCATCCATTCACCGGCGATTATCAAATCTGTCCAGCCATCGTTATCGAAGTCGGTCCAAATAGCATCGCAGGCAAGGCCCAGGTTTACGAGCGAAGGCGCAACACTTGACGTAACATCTGTGAATTTTATTTTGCCATCTTTACTATCATTTCTAAAAATAAAACTCGATACGGCTTTTGGATATCTTGAAGGTTGCACTCTTCCCGCAACAAATAAATCCAGGTCTCCGTCCCTATCGAAATCTGCTGCTCTTACGCATGATTTACTAGCAAGAATTATGGGCAGTGCAGAATTATCTTCAACAAAATTTCCTTTCCCATCATTAATCAATAATTTATCCCGAAGATTTTGAGAGCCGGAATCGAATTCATAACTACCACTGCTTACATACAAATCATTATCGCCATCATTGTCTGCATCAAACAGAAGAATCCCCATGTCCTCGGTAATCTTGGAACTGGTAGTATCCTTCTCAAGATTTCTCACCTGGAACCTACCATCTTTCTGCTGGATCAAAAATTTTGTACTGTAGCCGAATGCACCTCCCATTGCCACATCATCCAAACCATCTCCATTTATATCTGCAACAGCCAGCCCCGGCCCGTATTCGGAAAGTTTGTGTGGTATTAATCTCTGGATATTGAAATCAAGAAAATCATGTTCCTGTTGGATGACATGCAGGCCAAGGGAATCTGAAATCTCTTTAAATAATGAATTTGTCGCCACTGCGGGATGGGAAAATGTATAATCATCCTTTGCGTCGGATTGTTTTACAACGAGCAGTTGGTTTGCTTTTACATTTTGTAAAAGCTGTGATTTCCCATTGGGCCATTTTATGATGACAGAATCAACAGAAGAAATAGAATCGAGACCAAAATGCGCCATATTTTGAATGGTAGAAAGATAGCCCCGGAAAGGTGTGTTTTCATAAACCTGTTGTTTGCCGTGGTTATAGTGTAATTCAATCCAGGCACCGATGCCACCTACATTGGGGGAATCCCCCTCGCACTTTACCTGCAGATAATTGGGATGCTTTTCATTGTCATTTAAGGTGTTCTTATACACGTATGCTTCACCATTGATATTATTTACTACATAGTCGAGATCTCCATCATTATCAAAATCCGCATAGGCGGCACCGTTAGAAAATCCTTCCTGCCTTATTCCCCATGCATCTGTTTCATTTGTGAATTTGAGATTGTGGTTATTCCTAAAAGCATAATTTGAAATTCTTACCTCGGGGATCTGGTCCAGAATAAATCTTTTACTCGCTACATTAATAGCCTGCTGATGGAAGGCCATGAAATCATGATCCGTTACATCTTTTGGAAACCCATTTGTAATAATGATATCGCGGTATCCGTCGTTATCGAAATCGACAACCATCGGTGTCCAGCTCCAGTCGGTCTCCGAAATCCCACTATAAAAAGCAATATCACTGAATATTGGAGTTCCTATGGAATCATTCGGACCAACAGTAGGTCCCTGGTTTATTTGAAGAGTATTGCGAACGTATTGATATTCGTAACCATAAAAGTCGCTGTTCTGATAGGTTTGATAGCTTGAAGAATTGGCCATCATTTTTTTTCGGTAATTATCTTCGGGGCTCATGTCCAGCACAATTACATCCATTAGCCCATCATTGTTTACATCTTCAACCTCATTACCCATGGAGTTTGCAGAAGTATGCTTAAAATATTTTCCGAGTTGTTCTGTAAATGTGCCATCGTGATTATTGATCCAGAGCAAATCGTTCGACAGGAAATCATCGCTCACATAAATATCTTTCCAGCCATCTTTATTGATGTCGGTGATTGCAACAGCGTGACCATAACCTTCCTGCAAAATGCCTGCTTGTTTGGATACATCGGTAAATACAGGGTGTTTGAGCGAATCGTTCCAGTCGTTGCGATAAAGATGGTCTGTGCTGAAATGAGAGCCGTCTTTTATGATCGGCCTGAAGTGGCTTGCCAGATCTTCTTTTCTCAATTCGTTTGTTACAAGGTATAGGTCCAGGTCGCCGTCATTATCATAGTCAAAGAATGCGGCCATTGTAGTGTGTGATGTTCCTGTGAAGCCATATTCGGCAGACATATCTTTAAACCTGGGGATTCCATCTGCCTGCTTGCCCTGGTTGATATAAAGAATATTTTTTCTTTTTTCCGGATCTCTCAGAAGTGTAGCGCAAACAAAAATATCGGGCCATCCATCATTATTAATATCAACGACTGCTACGCCCCTGCACCATTTTCCTTCACCTCCAACACCCGCTGAGTCAGTAATATCCTGGAAAGAGAAATTCCCTTTGTTGAGATACAATTTGCAGGGCACATTGTTTCCTGTGAAATAAATATCCTGCAGGCCATCATTATTGAAATCTCCAATTCCTACTCCGCCACCGTTATAAATATTTTCAAGGTTGATTACGTTGAGCGTATCATTATCGGAGATAGCATTGTTGAAATGTATGTTCGTGCGGTCGGAGCTGAGTTTTTCGAATAATTTTTTTTCCTTACAACCCAAAGAAAATATGACCAGGGCTGCACAGGCAAATAAATGACGGATCATGAAGGCTGTTTTGATGTTTTGATGAATAGCGATCACATGAAGGATCGCAATTTAGCCTTTCGCAGATGAGTGTCCAACAAAGTTTTGCAATGGTGCGGAAGAATGCTGAAGTATAAAAAAGGGAAACCATCTTGTTCAGATGGTCTCCCTCTTAGAAAATATTTAGCTATTTACCAATTGAAACTGATTAATAAGCTGGGTTCTGTTTTAAGAGAACTGTACCAGTTGCATTCTCAATATCAATTTGTGCTTGTGGAATTGGGCGGAATTCATCCTTGCCTTTATCAAAATGAACAGGAACGCCAACCTGAGCTACGTAGCTGGGTCTGCTCATTTCTTTTGCAGCGTAATCGTTCAGGATGTCGGCCATAGAACCTGTACCATTATCCCATCTTTGAAGGTCAAACCATCTGTGTCCTTCGAGAGCAAGTTCCAGTCTTCTTTCGAATTGGATTGCTTTCAGAGCGTATACAGGATCGTCAAATGCGCCTGCTGGATAAGTACCGATTTTATAAGTATCAGCCGGAGTAACTTGAGTTTTGTATTTGCCACTTCCTGCATCGTAATCATCAGTGTTGTATACCCAGCCTGTTGGATCTGCTGCGCGGGTACGAACCTGATTTACATAATCGAGTGCTTTGGCAGGATCACCACCAGTACCCAGGATCTCGCATTCTGCGGCCCACAAAAGGATGTCGGCATAGCGAAGGAGATTTACGTTGATAGCTGACATTTGTGTTGGTCCCCAGAAGCTGGTTTCTGTTGAAGAAATACCGCCAACCTGAGATTTTGCATACACATTTTTCTTAGGGCTGAAATAACCATCGCTTGATGGGTCCCTGATCCATACACCTGCTGGAACTTTACCCCAATCGTAGTATGGAATTCCAGGTCTTCCCATTACGATGTCAATACGAGGATCGAGATTTCCAACATATGGAGTAGTAGGATCGCTTACGTTGAGACCAGTATTATAGGTATCGAGCAAAGGAAGACCAGCAGCGTCAGTCTTATAAGCGTTAGCAAGACTGATTGATGGGTTTCCGAATCCGCAGCAACCGCCGGGGCCAGAACCGTTAGGAAATACCAGGTTATCGCCGTAGTTACCGTTGGTACCACTACCATCGTTAACGCTGGCCTGATAAGCAAATACTGATTCAGCGCCATTGTCCTGAGATCCATTGAAATTGCTTTGGTAGTTAACCAGAGCGTATGGAGCACCAGAAGCTGTCACGCCGTTGTTGATCAAATCAGCAAGGAGTGGTTTAGCCTGATCATATTTGTGTTCGTACATGTAAGCTTTAGCAAGGAATGCTTCAGCTGCATATTTATTTGCTCTACCCTTATTAGGCATAGTTGAGGGAAGATCCGTCATTGCAGCCTGAAAATCGGCTTCAATTTTTGGCCAAATGTCAATGAAATTGCCAGATTCGTCCACATTAGGCGCATTCAGATTGTTGTTACCGAGAGTTACGTTTTCGTCAACCCAGGGAACATAGTTGAAGATTTTCTTCAGCTCAAAATGGAAGAATCCTCTGAGGAATTTTGCTTCCGCTGTAATGACTTTAGCATCATCAGCAGAAATATCAGTAGCCAGAGGAAGTGTACGCAGCACGTCGTTTGCGCGCTGGATACCATCATACATAGCTACCCATTTGGATCCAATGTAACCGTTGGTTGTTTCACAGTTCCAGGTACAAAGGCCTCTTAAACCTTCATTACCCTGGTCCGTGATGATTGAACCTTTATAGGCATCATCGGATGATACGTTAGCGTAAGCCCAGTTGGAAGCTGCAGCACCCCAGGAAGTACCTGCGGCACCACCTTGTCCACCTACCATGTGGTAAGCTCCGATGAGCAATCCATCGATACCAGTTTTGTTTGCAAGTACGCTTGGGTTCAGGGAACCAAGAGGCGCCTTGTCGAGGAAGCTCTTATTACAACTCAACCCAAAGATTGCAGCTGCAGAGCCGAATATTAAAATTTTATATTTTATATTTTTCATGATCGTTGAAATTATGGGTTATCAAAATCCTAAGGATACGCCAAAGTTGTATTGTTTTTGATTGGCTGGATAGTTACCAAAATCAATTCCAAAGTTAGAGTTATCGCTAAAGTTGGATGTAGTTAATTCTGGATCCAATCCTGTATACTTAGTGATGGTAAACAGATTTGCAGCTTGTACATAAATCCTTAGACGATCAATTCCAAACTTTTTCAAATTAGCAGCAGGAATAGTGTAACCAATGATCAGAGATTTACATCTGATAAAGGAACCATCCTCGATGTAATATGAAGTGAAGGCGCCCGCAGAGCTGATACTTGCATTTCTTGACAATTTAGGTACGTGAGCACCTGTATTGTCTGGTCTCCATGAATCAGTTGCAGCTTCTTTGCTAACACCGCCGGCGAAAACCTGAGGGAAATCAGTCCAGTATCTTACATAATTCACAACGTCATTACCCTGAGAAGTGTAGATGAACATTGAGAAATCAAATCCTTTGTACGATGCAGCGAGGTTCAAACCACCTGACCATTTTGGATTGGGGTCTCCGATGAATGTCCTGTCGTTGTCATCGATTTTTCCATTACCATCCACATCGCGAAGGTGTAACAAACCAACTTCTGCACCGTCCTGAGTCGCTGCTTTTGCGATTTCATCATCGCTTTGGAAGAGACCCAATGACTGGTATCCAAAGAAGGCACCAAGAGGATGTCCAGGTTGCATTCTTGAGTAAGCTCCGATACGACCAGAACCCGCACTTCCACGATCGTAGTACAATTTACCAGCAGGTAATGATACTACTCTGTTATGATAGGAAGTGAAAGTTGCAGTGATGTCGAATTTGAAGTCATGACCAACAGCTCCATGGTAAGTCAAGCTCGCATCTATACCCTTGTTCTCGATGTTACCAGCATTAACCGCAGCTGGTGTAGCACCGCCGGCAGTTGCAGCAACGTCTGGAGTGAAGAGCAATCCGCTGATCGCTTTCTTGTACCACTCAAAGCTGAGGTCAAATTTATTCTTCAGGAAAGTTGCATCGAAACCAATGTTAGTTACGATATCTTCTTCCCAGCTGGTGTTTTTATTACCAACCTGAGAGGCGTAGATACCAAGAACTGAACTATTGTTTACACCATTGATATCGTAGTAAGAGTTAGCGGCATTCTGATTGAACAAACTGAATTGGTTGATCGCACTTACGTTGAGGTTAGAACCAAGTTTACCCCAGCCGCCGCGAATTTTCAGGTCATTTAACCAGTCAATTCCCTGCATGAAGTTTTCACGGGAAAGTCTCCAACCTGCAGTAACTGAAGGGAACACACCATAACGGTTGCTTTCGTCAAATACTGAGGATCCATCTCTACGAATAGTAGCACTTAATAAGTATCTGTCTTTGAAAGCATAGTCAACTTTTCCGAACTGAGACCAGAGTGAAGTCTGATATGGAGTTCCGTTGATATTTCCGTTGGTCTGTGTAGTTGGACTACCAGCATCTAAAGTCCACAGATTCGGATCAACTGTAAGGTTTCCAGAGTTGGTTATGTAATAATTACCTCTGCTGCCTGTAATAGCCCTTCCATAGTTTTGGATGGCTTCAGTACCTACAGTTACCCTGATATCGTGGTCGCCGAATGTTTGCTTGTAGTTCAAAGTGTTTGTCCAGGTCCAGCTACTGTTATATCCGAAATTCTCATTGAATGAGTTTGGATTTTTGTTGTTTTCAGCATTTTCGTATGCTGTGTAGCTGAAGGCGTTGTAATAGTAGTTATCTATGGTACCACCGAAGCTGGTGCGAACAGTAAAGTGTTTTGCCAAATCAACTTCAGCAAATACATTACCTAACACCTGCCAGTCGTTTCCTTTGTTATCTCTTGTACGCTCCTGATTCGCAACAGGGTTTTGGGGGTTACCCAAGCCTGGAGAAATAGTACCAGCATAGTTGCCCATGATATCGTGAATTGGGATGATTGGGTTTTCACGATAGCTATGAGAGATGGCGTTTCCTTCATTCTGGTTGTTGAAGCCAGGATTCTGCTTGTAGAAAGCATAAAGGTTTTCACCAATGCGGATGTTCTTACCAACATTGAATTGCGTATTCAACCTGGCAGAATATCTTTTGAGGTATGTTTCAATCAAAGTACCCTGTTGGTTGAAATAACCCAGTGAGAAGAAGAATGAAGATTTTTCACTTCCCTGGCTCACTGATACAGTGTGAGATTGAATTGGAGCAGGTTTGAATATTTCATGGAACCAGTCAGTTCCTGTTTTGTTAGCCCTTGTGATGTGGTTGTTGTACAAATCGTAAGTTGAAGGATCTGTTCCTGGATCACCTTCTTTTGCTGCTGTTGGTGTGATATAATCCGGGATTACAGGCACCAATGCAGTTCCATACTGGTTATTTGAAGCAGGAGGAGTACCACCACTATTATAATAAGACTGGTTAACAGCACTTGCAGTTTCAAATGTGTTTGCCATTTTGAAACCATCTTTCAAAGGCTGCTGTGTACCATAATATCCATCATAAGTAACCCTTGCTTTTGAGGATCTACCTTTTTTAGTGGTAATGATGATTACACCGTTTGAACCACGAACCCCGTAAATGGCAGCAGCTCCGGCATCTTTCAACACCTGGAACGACTCGATATCATTTACGTTTAAATCGTGCATACTTCCCTGAACCCCATCGATGATTACGAGAGGATCGGCATTCGCGATAGATGAAATACCGCGAATCCTCACGTTACTCGAACCACCAGGAGAACCGGAAGTAATTACTGTAACACCGGAAGCCTGACCTTGCAAAGCCGACTCGGGGTTACCAGTAGGAATCTGTTTCAATGTAGCCACATTTACAACGGCTACCGAACCAGTAATGTCTTTCTTTCTTTGAGAGGTATAACCAGTTACTACAACCTCTTCAAGGTTTGTAGCTGTACTGGCCAGGCTTACATTCACAGAGGCCTGATTGCCTACTGTCACGTCCTGAGTTTTCATTCCAACGAAAGAGATGATAAGAACGTCGCCGTTCTTGGCATCAATGGCGAAACTACCGTCAGCACCTGTTAAGGTAACAACAGTAGTCCCCCTTACGGAAACAGTCGCACCCGCAATGGGCAGATTGTTTGCATCCGTAACCTTACCAGTAACTCTTTTCGTTTGGGAAAATACGAAGCTGCCAAGCAGCAACATCATTGCAAGGAGACTCACCCTCGCAAGGATTGTTAGTTTTGGAGTCATAATAATGAGGAGGTTATTAAAGGGTTAACAAACGATTGTGCTAATTTAAAGAAAAATTAACTTAACTCTCCAAAAAAATCTTACACAAAACCAAAGTTTATTTCCAATTCTTCAAGATCAGAGGGTAAGACATAAGAATTTGTAAAATCGCTGCCTGATTTTTTAAATTCTATATTTTCCAATGTAACTATTTGCATTAACATTGCTCCTCGTGTTCTAAGTACACATTTGAAAATTATTTTTTGCAGCGAAGAATAATTTTTTTCAAACGCAGTACAAAAACTCATTATAAGTCCTCACATTAAAAATTATTTTTTTGTGTGCATCCTCATATTATCCTGAATGAATTGTATGAACGTATTTTCATCTGTTTTAGGATGGAACCATCGCAAATTTTTATTTCTTTTGAACCATGTTAATTGTCGCTTTGCATAGTTCCTCGTGTTTTTCTTAATATTCTCAACTGCATCATCCAAACTCATTGAACTATCGAAATACTCGAATAATTCTTTATACCCTACGGTTTGCAGTGCATTCAAATTACGAAACGCGCTCAGCGATTTCACTTCATCCAGCAGTCCCTTTCGCATCATTTCATCAACCCTGAAATTGATCTGTTCATAAAGTATCTCCCTGGGTAAATCAAAACCGACTTTAAGAATTCTAAAATTTCTCTTTTGATTTTTATCTGAAAAATATTCAAACAAAGATTTGCCCGATGACCATTTTACCTCCAGCGCCCGCATCATCCTTTGGGGATTCTTCATTTCACCTTCAGCACTGAAAACAGGATCTTCTTTTTGCAAGGTTTTCTGCAGCCATTCGAGTCCTTTCAACTCATAATTCTCGCGAATCTCTGTTCTGATTTCAGGATTAATTTCCGGCATTGGATCCATCCCCTCTTCAAACGCTTTTATATAGAGACCCGTGCCCCCCGCCATGATGGCGACATTTTTTTTCTCAAAAATCTGGTGAACTGCAGCCAGGGCATACTCTTCAAAAATGGATGCGTTTACTTCATCTGAAACAGAGTGAGAATTAATAAAGTAATGGGGAATCCTTGCGAGATATTCAGGTTCTGGTTTGGCAACACCAATATTGAGCTCCCGAAAACACTGCCTGGAATCAGCAGAAATAATCTCAGTACCAAAATTCTCTGCTAATCTTACGGCCCATAGCGTTTTTCCCACTGCGGTCGGACCACCAATGATTATACAGAGCTTATCATCCATAGCAGAATGCCAGAAATAATGTTGCGTGAAAGTATCTGTGAGAAGAATTTATGAGGCTTATTAAAACCCGCCCAGGTCCTCCCCATTCTCAGTGCCTTCCTCCTCCTCTTCTGTACCCAAATCATCATCATCGCCACCTTCAGTACCAAACCCTTCCACACCTTTTGTGAGATCATATTTCTCTTCCACATCTACAAAACGATCGCCCAGCAGGCTTTTGGTGCCGTATTGGCTCGGCGCGATCCCCTCGGTTCTAACCATCGCAGGATAGCTTAGTTTTGGATTTTCTTCCTTGGAAACATTAATGAGTTCTACGAGAAAGGTCCAATTGCGGGTGAAATCATATACATATATGAATTTCTGATTTGGGTCGCGAATTTCGGAACCAATAGTGGTTTCCGACATGAGCAAAGGCAAGACCTTATAAGGCCTGTCGTATTTCTCCAGACTGATTTCCCTTCCCCTTTCCCAGTTGTCGTTACTCCTGAAAAAGGTAGCCTGGTGTTTATTGTCGAATTCAAAACTTTTCAAAATGGTGAAATGCAAATCGCTAAATGATTGAGTGTGCCTGATTGCGATATCCCGGTACACGCTATCATCCTCTTCGAAATATACCCTGAAACGTAATATGGCCATGCTGTTGATTTGAAAATTATAGTCTCAAAAATAGCATAAATCCCGCATTTCTCGCAACGCGAAGTACCTAGTACCAAGTACCTAGTACCTAGACAAAAACACCGAGCGACTGTCTTCAGGAACCCACTGCGTTTTTCAATTGCACTACGCGCGGTGGTTCCTGAAGACAGAAACCATGGCGATGAAAGAATTTCTCACAAATAAGCTAAGTTTCGCAAAGACGCGTAAAGTACTTAGTATACAGTACTTAGTATAGAGTACTTAG
>PSRI01000129.1 GCA_003175935.1 Bacteroidota bacterium | reverse complement strand
AGCAGGCTGGTGTATTTCGTATTTATTATGGTAGGAATGTTTGGAGGATTAGGTGTCCTTGGAGATAAATTCAAAGAGGTCGTGCACTGGTCTCCATACGGAACTGTTCAAACCATTTTGGCCACAAGCATGGAGCCCGCCAAATGGAATATGAATACGACAAATGCGTTATTACTTACTATTGGATATGCAATTGTATTTGCGGCAGTTGGAATTAAGAAATTTCAGTGGAATACGGCGAAGTGATTTTAGTTTGTGCCCGCCCGAACGTACCCTTCGGTACGGGCGGGGTTTATTGTTTGTGGTTTATTGTTTGTGGTTTGTAAAATAGTCTAAGTACTAAGTACTCCATACTAAGTACTTTCTTCTTTGCGTGTGGTTTATTGTTTGTGGTTTGTACAATAGTCTAAGTACTAAGTACTCCATACTAAGTACTTCTTCTTTGCGTGTGGTTTATTGTTTGTAGTTTGTACAATAGTCTAAGTACTAAGTACTCAATACTAAGTACTTCTTCTTTGCGTCTTTGCGACTTTGCGCGAATTTTTTAACACTGAGACCCTGAGTACACGAAGATTCACGGAGAAAACCATCCTAATGACAAAATTTATCTTGCCATTATTACTGCTAACCTTCACTTCGGCATTTTCTCAGAATGTTTTGGTGGATATTCATCATAACAAGTTGGATTATTTCATAAAACTTGAAACCCAACAAGGGGCTGAACTATTTCCGCAAAAAAGTAATTACGTTTCGGCAGAAGATATTGCACAACCGATTGTTTATAGACTCAAACAGAATAATCTTCCCGATTTATTGAGTTATTATTTTTTCTACAAAAAGGATTCTTCAATTAGTTACATACTGTATGAATGGGATGAATCTAATTTTATGGATGGCTCTCAAATTGCAAAAAAGTCATACGAGGAAATAAAACCTTATATAGATAAATACCAGCTTTTGTTCGATAAGCTTTCCATTATATATGGAAAACCCGAAAGCGAAGGTGGCCTCGGAGATTCCATAAAACTTGCAACAGAAAGTGTAAGCGAGCGCGACGTTTGGCATGTCAATGACAGCACCGAAATTGATTTGCAAATTGGACTTTCAAATAAAAGTGATCGACATGGTGCCATAAGCACGAAGCCCTCATTTAAGATTCGTCTTTATATTCAAAACAATTCCAAAGAAAAAAACAACGAATCGAACATCTCAAATGAAAAACTGACTAGCCTGGATAAAACTTTCCATCGATTCCTTTCGGATATAAAACATCAAAAATTTGAAAGCGCCCAGACTTTTATCGCCGATACGCTGCAATCAAAAATTACGAACCAGCAATTGTCTGCCCTTGCAAATTCTATCCGCGATACAACAATCGAAATATTCATAAGCAGTCTTCGGTTGAGTCAAGACGGTAAAAGCTTTTACATCATTCAATACCGTTATGCCGACGACAATAAATCTGCTCCGCAGCAAGTCATCAATGTAATCTTCGATTCGAAAAATAAAATTTTGGGAGTTCGATCGGTTAATCGAAGTCGATAGATCTCATGCCAAGCCGCTAAGGAAGCAAAGTTCACAAAGATTGTTGAAAAAACTTTGCGTTCTTAGCGAACCTTTGCGTCTTTGCGAGAGGTCTTCATTGCAGATCTGCTTGTGATGGCTGATTTACAGGTTTAATTATTGTGCTTCCAAACTGCTTTTCCACCCATTGCAAAACAAGTTCTGCATCTCCTTCCCAACCGGGCTGGCCCAGTACAAAATGATTTCTATCTGGCCTTTCTACATATTCCAATACTGAGTCTTCTCTCTTTGCATATTTTCTGAAATTGCGAAGGTTTAGATGTGCAGGAATAATATTGTCGGTGCTACCTGAAAGTATAAGCAGCGGTGCATGCGCTTTTTTGAAATCAACTTTAGCCTGACTGGTAAGTCCGCCCCTGGTAACTCTTTTTGATTCAGGAATAGTGAATTGTTCGTAAGAAGCTTTTTGTTGTTCGAGTGGCATGCCATTTACAAATGCATATTGCCAATCTTTAAACGACATCAGGTATGTTTTTTTGAGCGAAGTAAATAATCCCAGGGCTTTGCCGCCAGCTTTGTAAAAGGAAAGTTCAGTAGGAATGATTCCCTGAGGTGGAACAGGATGAATGGCTACTCCAACTGCAGCGAGATCTCTATTCACGATGATTTGTGTGACGAGTCCACCAATCGAGTGACCGATAACGATAGGTTTCTCAGGCAAACTCTTTACAATATTGGCATAATGATCCACTACTTCAATCAACCTGAGTTTTGTAAGACCCTCATTGCCTAAAGGATGCTTTTTTCTAAGTTCAGCAACAGATTCGTTTTTATATGGCCAGGGTTCTGCAATAGTCTTATAACCTCTTTTTTCAAAATAGATCTTCCATTCATCCCAGCAGTTATTGCCAACAAATGCGCCTGTCACAAATACGATCGTTTTTGGATTGGGTTGTATCATTCTATTAGTTTTGGTTTTAAGAAATTAATTGCGCAGGGCCGGCATTTCGATGGCAGAATGGAAATCTGGTCGTTGAGAAGATTATAAATATAGTGTTTTTATTGAAGCTACATTCTGCTTTTTAAAATTATCGGGACAAGTCACCCTCACAGGTTCGGAAGACTTGCGCCAGATTCTAAGGAATGATTTTGGAATATTTCACGCCCCGATATGTATAGGGATAAACTCCGCCGCAGAGTTTAGCAAAGCCGCAAAGATCTATACATTCGTTAGTCTAGGTACTTGGTACTTAGTACTATTCCTTGAACGGTTACTTCATTTAGGATAATCTTACTACCTTCTCATACACAATCCCTTCGACTATGCAACCAAAACTCCTCCTGGTAATTGCTGTATTTTTTGCATTTGGATTTCAGAAACATAATTTGGATGGACGTGAAGTTTTGAAAAAAATGTATGATCGCTATTCCACAAAATGGTATCGCACTTTTACATTCAATCAAACTACCGAAGTCTATCGCAATGATACGCTACGCCATACGGAAACCTGGTACGAAGCCGTAATGTTCCCTGATAAATTCAGAATTGATTTCGGTCCGACTGACAGCGGAAATGCTGTTATTTATAAAGGCGATTCCGTTTCTATATTCCGACAGGGAAAATTGCGCGGGGTACGCAAGGATGAAAATGATCTTACATTTATTTTGGGCGGCATGTATTTTATGCCTTTCGACAAAGTGTTGGAAAAGATTCAGGGTTATGGTTATGATATCACTAAATCTCACGAGGATGAATGGAAGGGCAACCCTGTGTATGTTGTCGGCGCCAATATGGGAGAGGATACATTAAACCAGTTGTGGATCGACAGGAAAAATCTTTATGTTGTCCGCATGCTAACGTTCAACGACAACCGAAAAGAGGAAGGCATTTTTGAAAATCAAATTTCACTCGGCAGTGGCTGGACCGAAACTAAAGTGCATTTTTATATCAACAATAAATTAATTCAGGTGGAAACTTACCACGATTGTAAAGCGGGAATGGATTTGGATCCGCGAATCTTTGAAGCATCCGAGTTTGGAAAGGTCTATTGGCAAAAGTAAATTTCGAAAGGTTTCACGCAAAGACGCGAAGATTAGCAAAGACGCTAATATTTTGTTTTACAGGGCCCGAAACAAAGGAATTGTGGAGTGAAGATCATTACGCCAACTTCAAAACCTGCACCGTGACTGCCTTTAAATTCCTGTCCGTAAGTTAGTGCCAGTACAAATGCCTGTGTGGGCTCATATCTCCACCCGATTTTATATTCAGGTTTTGCAATCATTTCTCCCATGGTTCCAAATACTTCACCGACTATTGACCATTTGGGAGTAAAAGGATACCAGGCAAGACGCGTTGAGTAAGTGAATGCCCATGCAGTAGTTTTTTCAGGACCATAATTTACAGTTACGCTGGATCCTGGCATGATGTCCCACGACAAAGTATTTTTTAAAAATGGAATCGTGCAGGGGAAATTAACCCAGTATGTTTTGAATGCGTCCTTACTTCTGTCTTCTGCATTTTTAACTCCGGGGAATAGACCGGTGCCCACCTTAACAGCAGCTCCTCCGGTTTCAGCTTTGTTTTGGTAGAACATATATTTGCCGTAAATGGTAGCAGAATATCCATCGTCTGTCTTGGGATCACCATCATCATTGTATGCATATCCAGCAACAGTAAATTCCCATTTGGGAAACAGGGAATATGTCGTCATTAACATGGAATTGCGCTGACCAAAAGTGGGAATGATGGTTACGGTACCATGAGGTTTAGAAAGCCAGCTATCCGAATTGTATTGCTGGGAAAATGAATTCATTGACAAGACGAACACAAATCCTAATAAAATAAAAGTCTTGAAATTTCTTACTAACCCTGAAGAATTATTTCTGGGCTTAGCTGTCATTCTTCTGCTTAACATTTCTATATCCGATGATTTAGATGTTAACGATAACTTCTGGGTTCAAAACAGCCGCGATTAGGGGAAGTTTAACGCGTATTGCAATTTAGATTTTTAGGGATTAGAATGGCAACTTGCAGTCCATTTAACCGTAAAGTGAGGGGAAGTGAGTACTAAGTACCTAGTACTTAGTACCCAGACAGATCTCCATTTCTAAAATATGCTCAGTGGTCCTGGCTAGTCTCTTTTCTCCGTGGTTAAAAAAGGAGTTTAACCACAGGGGCATTGATCACACAGAGTTTCACTGAGCGAAAACAAGCAATCTATATGATCTCTTCCATAAATATCATGACACTGCGACTTGTCGAGAAATCATTTCGCCATCGGATATCCCTTTGCGATCCAATCTACTTTTAGATTTTGCGGAAGATTGAGAAGATATGCGTGAGTAAATTTCATTGTATTGAGCAATGTAAAAGCAGGGCGCACATTCGGACAATTTTTAAATGGGCAACATCCGCAGTAAATAACAACTTCCCGGTCTTTATTTTCTTTTTCCAGGAGTGTTTTGAGTTTGTTGAGATTTTCCTGCTCGTGTGCCGGACCCAAATCAACGGCATTTGCAATTAATCCTGCGGGGCCAACATCAATTATTAATGGTTTTGGAGTGGAGGCATCATTCAATTTTGCTGCGAGCGTGGCGGGAGCCATTAATTGTTCATTCTTCCAGGGTTCTTCCTGGAATGTGAATGCAGAGAGTACAGCGATCAAAATAATGTATTTCATTACGTAAAGGTAATAGAAATCCCGAGAGACCTCTCGCCTGCCTGCCGGCAGGTAGGCAAAGACGCCAAGGTTCGCTAAGACGCAAACCGTTTATATAATAATGTTAGAGATCGTGCAACATTTGGAGTCAAATAAGGACTTTTACCTCGTACACCCGATTTAAACTTCATATATGATCAAGAATTATCTTAAAACTGCCTGGCGGAATTTATTGAAGAACAAGGTTTATTCATTGATAAATATTGCCGGATTGGCTACTGGGATGGCGGTGGCTATGATTATTGGATTGTGGATATATGATGAAGTGTCTGCGAACAGGCATTTTAAGAATTACGATAAGATTTATCAGATCATGATGAATCAGACTTTCGATGGCAAAAGAGGTTCGCAGCAGGCAATGCCTTACCCTACTGGTGAAGAACTAAAAACAAAATATCCGGATTTTAAATATGTGGCGATGTGCGATTGGGGACAAAACCATTCGCTTATGGTTGGGGAGACCAAGATTAGCAAATATGGGCACTTTATTGGTGAAGATGCTGTGAAAATGTTTTCCCTACATATTCTGCAAGGTGATCCTAATCCTCTGCATGAACCATATTCAATTGTATTGACTAGCGAAACGGCAAAAGTGCTATTTGGAAAACAAAATCCCATTGGGAAAGTTGTAAAGTTTGATAATTCATTCGATTTAAAAGTTACCGCAGTCGTTGAAAAGCAGCCAAAAAATAGTTCTATCAGTTATGAATACCTGATTCCTTTTAACCTTCAGGAAATCGTTTACAGTTGGGTAAAACAATTTCATAAAACTAACTGGGGGAATAATTCCTGGCAGGTATTCGTGCAATTGAATGATAATGCCACACAGGCTTCAATGAATGCAAAAATTAAAGATGTACTGATTTCACATTTCACAGACGAGAATACTTTGAAGCATATAAAGCCTGAAGTATTCATTCATCCTATGTCGAAGTGGAGGCTTTACAGTGATTTTGAGAACGGGGTAAATACTGGCGGATTTATTAAGTATGTGCGGATGTTTGGTATACTTGGGTTGATTGTTTTGATTATTGCCTGTATCAATTTCATGAATTTAAGTACGGCAAGATCTGAAAAAAGAGCAAAGGAAGTTGGTGTGAGGAAAGCAGTTGGTTCTGAGAAAAAACAACTCGTTGCTCAATTTCTGTGTGAATCTTTACTAATATCATTTTTTGCCTTCCTTTTTGCATTAGGAATTGTTGCGCTTGCATTACCATATTTCAATAAAATCACTGACAAAGCCATGACCCTGCATTTGGCGAATCCTATTTTCTGGATCATCATGATTTTATTTACAGCGTTTACGGGTATACTTGCAGGTAGTTATCCTGCATTCTTTTTGTCTGCATTCAATCCGGTGCGTGTATTAAAAGGAAATTTAAAAGCCGGAAAAAGAAGTTCTCTCCCAAGAAAAATTCTGGTGGTAGCTCAATTTGCCAGTTCAGTCGTGTTGATGATCGGAACAATTATTATCAAACAACAGATTCAATTCGGAAAAGATAGACCCATTGGTTTTAACAATAAAGGCCTGATATCGGTACTGTGGTCCACAGATATTGAAAAGAACTATGACGTCCTGCGCCAGGAACTATTGAGTTCGGGAGGCGTAGTTTCAATCTGCACAAGCAATTCGCCTCCTTCAGACATCTATAGCAATAATAACGGCTGGGAATGGAAAGGTAGCCAGCCCGTTGACAAAACGGTGGTATTTTCTACAATTGCTACCACTTACGACTACACGAAGACTATGGGAATTAAATTAATATCGGGAAGAGATTTTTCAAGAGATTTTGCAGATTCAAATGGGGTGGTATTAAACCAGGCCGCCGTGAAAAGAATGAATCTTCAGGATCCCGTGGGCGCTTCGCTCAAATGGAATGATAAGCCAATGATCGTTCTTGGTGTGATACCAGATATTCAAATGGAATCTCCTTATCGTCCAATTTCTCCTTTGACCATCATTTATAGCAAGGGCTGGGTTGGATATGTAAACATTCGTATGAACCCCAATATGTCGGCTGCAAAAGCAATCAGTTTAATGAAGCCGATTTTTGATAAATACAATCCTTCTTTCCCATTTGAGTACCAGTTTGCAGATGAAGAATACGCGAAGAAATTTAATTATGAAAAACTGGTTGGGGATTTAGCTGGAATTATCGCAGTACTTGCAATTTTTATTTCCTGTCTGGGTTTGTTTGGTTTGGCTTCCTTCACCGCCGAACAACGCGTGAAAGAAATTGGTGTTCGCAAAGTGCTTGGAGCAAGTGTGATGAATTTGTGGCAGCTGTTGTCGAAGGATTTCGTAGTGCTTGTTTTGATTTCCTGTGGAATAGCAGTTCCTATCGGGTGGTATTTAATGCATGAGTGGTTGAAGGATTATCAATATAAAACTGAAATAGGGTTTGGAGTTTTCATTGCAGTAGTATTAATCGCGATGGCGGTAACATTAATCACGGTGAGCTTCCAGGCAATTAAAGCTGCTGTTGCGAATCCCGTTAAAAGTTTGAGAACTGAGTAGTACCTAGTACTTAGTACTTAGTACTTAGAACCTAGACAAAAACACCATAATGAAATCTTCGTGTACCTCCGTGTGTTCAGTGTCTCTGTGGTAAAACTCCTCCTTTTAATTACGGAGATATAAATTTCACAGAGAAGCACAGACTGAATTTGTAAAAGGAGATTTGTCTTAGTACTAAGTACTCAATACTTAATACTTTTTTTCGCGAGAAGCCTTTCGCTATGAAGCAAGAAGTTTTACCCAGATAACTGCCAGAATAGGTCCGACTAAAGCAATGAGAAAGGCAAGTGAACGAAAGTCTTTTATTTTGAGGTAACTCGTGCTATAAATAAGTGCATTGGGTGGGTTTGAAACAGGTAGAAAAAGTCCGCACGAAGTTGCAATTGCTGTTGTGACTGCAAGTTGCAGTCTGTAATCGGGGAAGATGGCAAATTCAAATGGTAGCAAAATAGTTGCAGCAACTGAATTACTCATGAAATTGGAAATGAACATTGCGATATAAGCGAATACAAGGATGAATATTGTCGGACTAAGTTTCATGTTGCTTATATAAGTGGCATAATGCGTAAGCAGACCACTTGATTCGAGGGCGACTCCCAGTGACATACCACCTGCAACCAAAATCAAAACATTCCAGGGAAGGGCCTTTACATCTTTTTCATCTAAAACACCTGTAAGTGTAAGTACAACAAATGGAATTGCGGAAATTGCTGCTACTGATACGTGATGTATCGAATTAGTGAGCCATAGGATTACGGTAATCACGAGGACCCATAAAACAATTTTTCGATTTTGAGGGGATGGATCGGATTGATCATTTGAGATCGACAAAAAATTCATAGTAATTGGTTCTGCATTTTCCACATATAGGCGAACCAATAAAAAAGAACCCAGAATTGCGAGGATAACTGTTATGGGTAATCCGTACGTTACCCATTTCATAAAATCCATTGGAATTTGATCAGACTCCAGCATGCCCGCAGCAATTGCATTTGCGGGCGTTCCAATTATAGTCGCGATGCCTCCTGTAGCACAACCCAGTGCAATGGCAAGTAATAACCCGGTTGTTAATTTTGATTTCCCCAATTTATCAAGCAATGGCATCAGGGCTGCAACCATCATGGCAGAGGTTGAGGCATTCGACATCATCGATGACAAAATCGCACAACTTGAAACAATGGCAATTATGATATTCCTGGGTTGGGTTCCTGAAATTTTGAATGTGATTCGAAGTAGTTTTTCATCGAGTTTGGTTTTTGTCATGGCGCTTGATAAAAAAAATCCGCCCAATAATAACCAGATGGTACTGCTGGAAAATGTGTGAACGTATTTATCTATTTGTTCCGGATTATTATTGAAATATGGATTCCCCAGTGTAAAAACCAGGTAGGCCATAATAAATAATGAAACGGCAAATGCAGGCACTGCTTCCGTTACCCACAACGCAATGGAAAAGAAAGTGAGAAAGAGAACATAAATCTTTGATTGTGTAAAATCCGGCTCTTTAACGAGCCAGGTGAGGGCGAGAGAAACAATAAGTGAAACGACAAAATAGAGAACGCGTTTGTTCATGCATCAATATAAAAAAAATCAGCTTTTTATTACGCATTATCTCTCAGTAAAATCGCGAAGATTCACCACGGAGTCACCGAGATCATGGAGAAACACTGAGAAGATTTGTCTAGGTACTAAGTACTGGGTACTAGGTACTATTTTTGGCGAGAGCCTTCCGGATTTCGGGCGCTATTTTATCGCCAAAAATTTCAATGGATTTCATGAGTAGATCATGCGAAGGTCCGCCTACGTCCATATGCGCGGAGAAACGTGTGAGTCCGAATAATTCCTGGTAGTGCAAAATTTTATCTACGGCTTCGTTTGCATCGCCGATTATTAAATGTCCATTCATAGTGCGACCGAGATCATATTGCGACTTTTGATATGGAGGCCATCCTCTTTGTCGCCCTACCCGATTCATTTGGGCGGAATACAGCGGATAATAATCTTCGGCCACCTGGTTCCCGTTTTCGCCAAACATCGCATGCATATGGACGCCAACGCGAAAGTTTTCTGGTTTGTGACCAAAGTGCGTGTATGCTTCACGGTAATAATCAAAAAGAGGTTTGAACTGAGCGGGATTACCACCAATGATTGCGAAAATTACGGGCAGTCCGAAGCGGGCGGCACGAACCACAGATTCTGGTGTTCCACCAACAGCAACCCAAATATCCAGGTGATCTTTGGATGCACGTGGATACACTTCCTGATTAACTAATGGAGCCCGAAATTCTCCTTTCCAGCTTATCTTTTTTTCATTATTGATTTTGAGAAGGAGTTCGAGTTTTTCTTCGAAGAGTTCATCATAGTCTTTGAGATCATAACCGAAGAGCGGAAAAGATTCAGTAAAACTTCCGCGACCTACATTGATTTCAGCACGACCATTTGATATAAGGTCGATGGTTGAAAAACTTTGATAAACTCGAACCGGATCTGAAGAACTTAATACGGTGACTGCACTACCTAGTTTAATATTTTTAGTAACGGTTGATGCTGCTGCTAAAACAATTTCCGGAACGGAGACTGCATAATCCGGACGATGATGTTCACCGATCCCGAAAAAGTCGAGACCGAGTTGGTCCATTAATTTTATTTCTTCGATGATTTCGGGGAGTCTTTGTGCAGCAGATTGAACTTCGCCTTTGCTATTCACATTCAAATCGCCGAACATGCCAATGCCTAATTCCATAAATTAAATTTCGAGAAATTTC
>PSRI01000090.1 GCA_003175935.1 Bacteroidota bacterium | reverse complement strand
CGGCAATCTGCTAAAACAAAAAGAACCTAATAAATGAATTTAAATAAGTGTCAACTTTTTTCAGGACGTGACATAGACGAAAACAGGAATAAGATTTCTCGATATATACTCGCTTCGCTCGTTGGCTTGAAATGACTAACGACAAACTTTAACTACATTACATCGACCTCACTTCTTCTTATTATTAAACAGCAGGTATTGCGAAGCGTTATACATTGCCAGGGTTAGGGACTTCATATTTGACTTTATTGAATCAGTATGAGGGCTGGGAACCACGGGATCATTATTCAAAATAGAAACAAAATCTTCCCGTGAACCATTGAGGGATCGACGAAAGAAGTACTGATTGTTGGCAAGTCCTATCGACTTCATATCCACATCAAATAAAAATGCAAAGTGTCTCGAGGGATCGTTAGAGAAACTGCTATCCAGCAAATCCCGGCCCAGCGTTGTATTTGTATAGTCAATATGCGCCAATCCCGCAATAGTAGGCATTACATCAATTTGCGAACAAATCATATCTCCTCTTAAGGGACTCAGCAATTTTGGAGAATAAAATAATAATGGAACATGCATATTGTCTAAACGCATATCTGTCCACGGCCTTGGGAACATATCACCTGCTTCCCCGGCGATTCCATGATCTCCTACAAATACAAAAATGGTGTTGTCGAAGTATTTTTCGTTTTTAGCGGCCTCTATAAATTTCTGATAGCAAAAATCTGTATATCTGAAAGCGTTCATCTCATCATTGCTCTCGAAACCATACTTGTTTAGCTCTTCTTTAGGAAAATCCTTCCTTTTGAATTCGGCCTCATCTTCTTTCGGTATCGTATAGGGTCTGTGATTATCGGCAGTCTGAATGATCGCAAAAAAAGGTTTATCTTCTTTAGCAAGAATTTTATTGGCCTGTAGAAATAAATTCTTATCACTCACGCCCCAAACATCAACTGTTGCAGCATCATAGTTTTGTTGTTCATATAAATGTAAATTCGAAATATTGCTTGACAGCACTCCCCGAATATTTGCCCAGCTTGTACTTCCTCCTATAAAATAATATTTCTCCGAATTCACAAAATCATTCATGATGGTATGCTGATCGACTATCAGCGGGTTTCTACTCGCGGTGGTGGGTACCTGCACATCCGGAATTCCTGTAAGCGTAGCCCAAACTCCCCGGGCGGTACCGTACGAAGGAGTAAAACACCTGCTAAAGAAAATTCCACTGTCGCACATAGATTTAAAATATGGAGTTGTATTCAATGGGTTTCCCCACATGGAACTCTTATAAGCGCTAAATGATTCACATATCACCAAAACAATATTTGGAATCTGTTTGGAAGAATTTTTTGGCGCATCAACAGCTCTACGAAAATTCAGTTCAGATGATGAGTAAGGTAAAGGAAGTGACCTGGAAAGTAATGGATAACCTTCTTTAACCGCGGCCAAATCAAAACTGCTATGACGAAAACTTAAAGTATTAAAAAAAGCCTCAGCAGGATTTAGTGCCAGATTGGCTTTATAATCATTTCCTAAGGTAAAGGCATCACTCCACCGAAGAGGATACTGTCCTACCCTTCCAAAAATCGCAAGGGCCATTAATAAGAAACAAGCGACTGGCCATATGATTCTGGAAGATCTGTTCTCTGCTGGCTTGGTGGCCAGAATTCTTTTGTAAACTCTCTTTAATATCCAAACTATAAACCAACTAACAACTACAATCCCCAATAGAAGGCGGAGTACCGGATAGGTCTGCCAAACCATTTTCGCCGAAATCGCAGCATCCTGCAAAAAATTCAATACTCCGGCATTGAGTCGTTGGGTGAGATAATCATAATATGCGAAATCGAGTGCATAAAATAAAATAAGTATGCCCACGAGAACCGACAACCAACTGAACCAAAACCTTCTCCCGCGTGTAGTTCTAAATACATCGAAATACCTGCTATTGCAAAGTAATAAAGGAATCAATAAAATAATAGCAATGTACCGGCAATCATACCTTGCGCCCAGTGCAAGCGAAGGAAAACAATCCGCTAATGAATTACCCTGGCGATTAAAAAATATAAACAGACACAAACGCAAAATCGTCATGGTAACCAGCAATACCAGTGCAGTCGTCAAAATTAACCTTGTGAATCTGGGAATCCTTGTCATGAGTGGATAAAGATAGCGTCTTAGTGCAACTTTGCCTCTTTGTGCGAAATAAAGGTTCATATTTACAAGTCGCAACTATTATGTAGTTTAGATGTACCAACTGAAAGATGATAGAAATTATAATATTATCGGCTCTGATTCTATTGAATGGCCTTTTTACGATGTCCGAAATAGCACTCGTTTCAGCTCGCAAAGCCAGGCTGGAATCTGAGGCTGAAAAAGGCGACAAGAATGCCAAAGCCGCACTGGAACTTGCGAACAAACCAGAATTGTTTTTGTCTGCTGCGCAAATAGGGATCACACTCATTGCAATTTTGACGGGTTTTTATTCTGCTGAAAAATTTACTGTCAATCTCAAACCGCTCGTTGAAAAAATAGAAATCATCAGGCCTTATGCCAGAACCATTTCCACTGTCATAATTGTTACAGTTGTAACTTTTCTTTCCATCATTTTTGGTGAATTACTCCCCAAAAGGATTGGCTTGTTGCACGCCGAGCAAATTGCGAAGTTGGTTTCGAAGCCCATGAAAATATTCGCAACCATTACTCATCCCATAGTATGGTTGTTAAATGCAGTATCAAATTTGTTTTTCCAGATTTTTAATATTCGAATGTACCGTGACAATACGGTTACTGAGGATGAAATTAAAGCGATCATTAGCGAGGGAACTGAACAGGGCGCAATTGAAGAGGCAGAACAGGAAATAATTGAAAGAATATTTCATTTGGGCGACAGAAATATTACTTCTCTAATGACACATCGCAGCGACATTATTTGGTTTGATGCTCACGAAAAAGAAGAATCGATCAAAGAAAAAATTCTTAACGAGCCTCATTCTGTTTACCCGATTTGTGATGGCACGATTGATAATATCCTTGGTATGGTTTCAATCAAATCGTTGTACGTTCACGAAAACAATATTCAATTCAAAGAAATCATGCAACAGGCATTGTTTGTTCCGGAAAACAATACAGCTTACCAGGTGCTTGAAAGATTTAAAGAAACCAAATTGCACAGTTGCTTTATTGTAGATGAATACGGAAGTTTACTTGGTTTAATTACATTGAACGATATTCTCGAAGCCATTGTTGGAGATATTCCTCAAATAGATCTCGAAGATTATGAAATTACTGAGAGAGAAGATGGCACTTACCTCGTTGACGGACAAATTCCCTTCTATAATTTCCTCACCAGGTTTGAAAAAACAGAATGGATGAACGAAGGTGAGCATGAATTTGATACACTCGCTGGTTTTATCTTACATCAATTAGAACGCATTCCACGCACGGGTGACAAAATGAATTGGCGCGGATTTCAATTTGAGATCATTGATATGGATGGTCATAGAATTGATAAAGTGCTGGTCACCATTTCAGATAGAATTAAGAAAGATATGTCGGAGTAAATTAATTGACATATGTCATCAGGGTTCTGGCATCATATTTGAAAAATAATAGCGCGTATCTCGCGTTCATTATTTTAAATCTGATATCTTATGAAGTTTAGAGCCTATGCCCTGATCGTTACCGTTATAACATCTACAACCTTTCTTTCATGTAAGAAAGACAATGCTTCTCCTGGCGGAGATGGTGATAACGGCACCAAGCCAGATCTCAACGCAGTAGAAACTATCAAACCCATTCAAACTGCAATTAGCACAACAATCAATGCAAATTGTAAAGGATTTTACAGTGCTGTTCCAGGACATTATGATTCCAATTCAAGAAAATATCCACTGATGGTTTTCATCCATGGTGTTGGTGAATTGGGGAATGGTACAACCGACCTTCCAAAAGTGTTGAATAATGCAATGCCTAATTTGATTAAGAATGGAAAGTTTCCTGCGAATTTTGTAGTTAACAATCAAAATTATTCATTCATTGTAATCTCACCTCAGTTTGTCGCATGGCCATCAGCAGATGATGTTAATGCAGTAGTTAATTATGCGATCGCAAACTATCGCGTAGACACATCGAGAGTTTATGTAACTGGATTAAGTATGGGTGGCGGCGCTACCTGGGATTATGCGGTGAAATATTCAAGTAGAGTTGCAGCGCTGGTTCCAATGTGCGGAGCATCATCTCCCAGTATGAGTAAAGCTCAAAGCATCGCAAATACCAATCTTCCTGTTTGGGCTTTCCATAATGAAGATGATCCAACGGTTTCTGTAAATAATACCAAAGGTTGGGTAACGGATATCAACAGTTATAACCCAAATCCACTTGCAAGAATGACGCTGTGGCCAACAGGAGGACATAACGCATGGAGTAAGGCCAGTGATCCAACTTATACGGAAAACAATATGAATATTTACGAGTGGATGTTACAGTACCATCGTTAATGAAAAAGCTTACTAACTAAAAACCATAAGAAGAATTCCGGATAGATAAATTTTTAATTATTCGGGATTGACACCTGACCCGACGGGCCCATCCTGTTGGGTCTTTTTTTTAGAATTCAAATTTGTATAGCGTATCAGGATTAACCAGGCGGGCGCTTTTTCTTTCATCCTTCACTTTCATGTGAAGCAGATTTATCTGTTCTTTTTTGTAGTCATATAAAATGTTATTGAACACTTCCACACTTTTTACAGATTCAACCGCCGATACACTGAAATAACACCAGGTAGCTTCACTCTCTATCTCATATCCAACATAATTAAGGGTTACCGGCCTCCCATCTATTTTAAGCTGCAAATGTTTGGTTATATAGCCGCTCATTTGTTTTCCGAGAAGATTTTTATCTGCGGGATTATAAATGTCAACCCTGGTTTTGTAAACATCTTTAAGTGTATTTTCAAAATCATCTGTAAAAATCTTACAAGCAATTTCTATTGTTTTATCCTTAGAATTAAATTCCATTTCCGTTACGCTAACAAAATAAGGGTGATTTGGAACTCTGACTTCACCTATATGGGCCAGCATCGAAAAACACCCCACCATCAACCATTGAAATAAGTATCCCACCATCAGTATTGAAAATTTTGCTGGTACAAAAGTCTGATTTATTTTGGCAAATCTTTCCCGTAACAACCAATTTTTGATGAACGATTTTACACTCTATTTTACAGAGGGCATCAGGCATATTACAGATATTAGAGGATATGATCATATACTTTTTGTTGCGGCTCTTTGTCTCCCATACTTACTTAGGGATTGGCGGAAAGTTTTAATATTAGTTACTGCCTTTACTCTCGGACATTCAGTCACACTGGCTTTAAGCGTATATAATAAAATTATTATCCCCACAAAATGGATTGAATTCCTTATACCTGTTACCATTCTCCTCACTTCCCTTGAAAATCTTTATATAAAAGAATTCGCATTTAAGAAATCCTTGCTACGTTATGGTTCAGCGCTGGTATTTGGACTCATCCATGGCATGGGCTTTTCGAACTACCTGAGAAGCATGATGGGCAGAGGAGAAAATATTTTCATGGAGTTGTTTGCATTTAATTTAGGGCTTGAGGTAGGACAAATAATAATTGTGCTCTCAGTTTTATTGATAGGCTTTACATTTGTGGCGCTTTTTCAGATACCGAGGAGGGAGTGGATTTTATTTGTTTCAGGCGGAATTTTTAGTTTGGCTTTATTAATGGCAATAGAGAGATGGCCTTTGCATTCAAATTGAAAATAGATTTACCCATACTTTTCAATAACAAGAATACCATCATGAGAAAAATTGCAACACTTTCATTACTGCTGTTTGGAACGTGCATGATATCATTTGCACAAATCCCTATGCCCAATGCGGGCAATTCCCAATCCAGCAAGAATGAACAATCAGGAATTGGACAGGCACCTCTTTCTAATCCCGGCTCCAATCACGGGAATAGGTTTGAGCAACTGGGTTATTTACTTCCAACACCGAACGAGTATCGCACTGCCAGTGGTGCACCAGGACCAAAATACTGGCAACAAAAAGCGGATTATGATATCAATTGTGAACTGGATGAACCTAATTTGAAATTAACAGGAAACGAAACGATCACCTATTACAATAATTCTCCTGACGAGCTGAGATATCTGTGGGTGCAATTAGATGAGAATATTCACAATCCCACCAGCGATAACAATCATTACAACACGGCGAAAATGCCTTCACGTGCAACCAATGATCAACTCATGGGTCTCGAGCCATGGAGAAAGATGGATGGTTACGGACTGAACATAACTAAAATCGCCGATGGCAGCGGGAAAGATTTGCATTACATTATCAATAAGACCATGCTTCGGGTGGACCTTCCCGTTGTACTGAAACCCGGACAAAAATTCGAACTACATATTGACTGGAACTATAAGATTCCCGATCGTAAGTACCAGGGAGGCCGTGGCGGATATGAATTTTTTCCCGAGGATGGGAACCATGTTTTCACTATGAGTCAGTGGTATCCAAGAATGGCTGTTTACAGTGATTTCCAGGGTTGGCAAAATCTTCAGTTTAGTGGCGGAGCAGAATTTGCACTCACTTTCGGAAACTTCAAAGTAAAAATGACAGTTCCATCAGACTTTGTAATTGGTGCAACCGGTGAATGTAAAAACTACAATCAGGTATTGTCTGCCGATCAATTTAAAAGATGGCAAACCGCTCAGAATGCAAAAGAGCCAACTGAAGTAGTTACGCTTGCTGAAGCAACAGCCAACGAAAAAGATAAAAGCACTGATAAGAAAACATGGGTATATGAGGCCGAGAATGTAAGAGACTTCGCCTGGGGTGCATCGAGAAAATTCATTTGGGATGCAATGCCAACTTATATTGAAGGAAGAAAAGTAATGGCAATGAGCTACTATCCTAAAGAGGCCTATGCTCTTTGGATCAAGTATTCAACTAAAGTTGTTGCACACACACTTAAAGTTTATTCAAAGCATACAATACCCTATCCATATCCGGTAGCTATTTCAGTTGAAGGATCAAGCGGTATGGAATATCCTATGATCTGTTTCAATAACGGTCGTACAGATAAAGACGGAACTTATACTGAAGCAACGAAATATGGCATGATTGGCGTGATCATTCACGAAGTTGGTCACAATTTCTTCCCCATGATTGTAAATAGTGATGAAAGACAGTGGTGGTGGATGGATGAAGGTTTGAATACTTTCTGTCAGTTCCTGGCTGAACAGGAATTCGATAATCATTATCCGTCAAGAAGAGGGCCTGCCCATTTAATCACCGATTACATGAAGCAACCTAAAGATCAGCTCGAACCCATTATGACGGGATATGATGCAATCATTTCGATTGGCAGCAACGCATATGCAAAGGCAGCAACAGGTTTGAATATTTTGAGAGAAACTATTATGGGCAGAGAACTTTTCGATTATGCCTTTAAAGAATACGCAAGACGATGGGCATTCAAACACCCAACTCCGGCAGATCTTTTCAGAACCATGGAGGACGCTTCTGCAGTTGACCTTGACTGGTATTGGAGAGGTTGGTGGTTTGGAACTGAGCCTGTCGACATTTCACTGGACAGCGTAAAATGGTTCAAGCTGGATGATCAGGCCAATACCAAATCATTTGATCAGAGTGAATTCGAAGCAATCAATCAAATCCGCAATCGCGAAGACAAGTCGATCACTTTTGCAACTGATGCTGACACAACCTTGCGCGATTATTATTACTACAACAGGGGCGCAGATCAAAAACTTGCTCAATCACGCGTACCTGCCCTGCCTGCGGATTCTGCTAATAAATCCAAATGGGTAAATAAAAATTTCTACGAACTCACTTTCTCAAATAAAGGTGGAATGGTGATGCCGATCATTATCGAATGGACTTTCAAGGATGGAACAAAAGAAATTGATCGTGTACCAGTGCGTGTTTGGCAGGCGAATGAAAAAATTGTAAGCAAAGTATTTATCAAGGATAAAGAAGTTACTGCAATTCGCCTGGACCCAAATCGTGAAACAGCCGATATAGATGAATCAAATGGTATGTGGCCTGTAAAAGAACTGCCATCCAAATTCCAGTTGTTCAAACAACAGGCTTCCCAGCCTCATAGCAACGCAATGCAACAAACGAAGAAATAAGCGTCTTGGCGTCCCGATAGCTTTGCCTGCCTGCTCGCCTACGCGAAGCTTGATCGAAGCAAGGCCGGCAGGCAGGCACGAAATACAAGCAGGAATAGAATACTCTACTCCTGCTTTTTTATTTTAGGGCGGATTTATTTAGGACGCGGAATAATTACTTGTGTTTAGCCGAAGATTTTGTTTCGGGCTTTTCTTTGGGCTTTCTGCCAGCCTCTTTCAATGCTTTGTCAAGCAGCCATTCTATCTGTCCATTTACACTGCGAAATTCATCACTTGCCCATTTTTCAAGAGCATTGTAAGTCGCTTCATCAACCCTTAATACAAAATTTTTCTTCGAACTCACTTGTTACAATTGTTGCTTTTAAAATCTGTCTGTATTTATCAGCCCATCACTTTCTATAGTTTTGTTCAAAAGTTTCTCCATACCATTTTTGAATGCCATAATATTTCCTGAGCTTACGAATAATTTTTTTCCCCTGGTTGTTTCCAACTGAATTCCGGCATTGCCTTCAAATCTGTAGACCCAGCCATATCCCAGGACCCATTTCCATCCATAATGTCCAAACGGAGCCTTACGGATACGTACATCCGAGATCTCGGATTTGGGTATTAGCTTCCCTTTATTTTGAAAAGGCAGCCAGCGAAGTCTTAACCCTTCTTCACTTACCTGCACCTGAAATTTGGTGAAAAAGAGCAAGGTATAAACCGGTACAATCGCAATGAGAACAAATCCTGTACTAATCATAAAATCTCTCAATGGAAGTTTTCCCGAGAAATAAAAGATTAAGTTCAAAACCACCGGGGTACAGGATGCAAAGATTACCAGGGCTTTAATCCAGGTCTTTTTCAATTGCTGAACTTCCAGGAAATAATTCTTCGCTGCTACACTATCTAACATTGACACAGAATTTATTGATATAACGATCCGGTATTAAGCACGGGTTGAGCACCTCGTTCACCGCAAAGAACGACCATGAGGTTACTCACCATTGTTGCTTTCTTTTCTTCGTCAAGAGTCACAATATCTTTTTTTGATAATTGCTGCAATGCAAGTTCCACCATGCCTACTGCACCTTCAACAATTTTGAAACGTGCGGCTACAATTGCGGTGGCCTGCTGACGCTGCAACATGGCACCAGCAATTTCCTGGGCATATGCCAGGTGACTGATTCGCGCCTCTTTGATTACGATACCTGCAGGAGCCAGCCTTTCATTTAATTCTTTTTCGAGCATTTCATTTACTTTTTCACCTCCATCACGAAGGGTAATGTCTGCATGCTCATCTTCGAGGTGATCATAAGGACAACTGGTAGCAAGGTGCCTTACAGCAGCCTCACTCTGAATCTTCACGTATTGCTGGTAATCCGCTACTTCAAATGCAGCTTTATAAGTATCCTGCACCTGCCAAACAATTACGGCGGCAATTTCAATGGGGTTACCCATTTTATCGTTCACTTTTAGCGGACTTCCTTCCAGGTTCTGGGAACGAAGAGAAATTTTAAATGTGGAGTAAAAAGGATTCACCCATAAGAGCCCATTTTCTTTTACTGTTCCCACGTATTTACCGAAAAACACCATTACCCTGGAATGATTGGGATTGATGATCATAATTCCTTTGAACATAAAAATGCTTAGGACCACCAGGACTATGGCAAATAAAATAAAGATTTGGTTGTACTGAATTCTGGTTGCTGAATAAATAGCACCCGCTAATGACAAGATCGCAATCAAAAGCGCCAGGAATCCAGAAACGGGTTTAACATGCTTTTCCATATGCAATTATTATTTTAATATCAAAATGATATCAAATTTATAACATTATATTTGAAACCCATAAAAAAAAATTTCCCCGTGAAACGACCCATCCTGATTTTAATCCTTAGCCTGAGATTTTTATGTCCTTCTCTTTTCGCTGGCACCGTTGATACTGTTTCAGTTAAGAGTATCAGTATGCACAAAGACATTAAGTGCGTGGTGATCAAACCAGACGATTACGAAAAGTCAAAAAACAATTTCCCGGTAGTCTACCTCCTCAACGGATACTCTGGTAATTATGCACAATGGTTACGGATAGCGCCGCAATTACAAAAAAAGGTGGATGAACTCCATATTATCATTGTTTGTCCCGATGGAGGATTGGCAAGTTGGTATGTGGACAGTCCCATTGATTCTTCCATGCGCTACGAAACGCACATCATTAAAGAAGTAATTCCTTTCATTGATTCAAAATACAAAACTGTTGCTGACAAAAAATCAAGGGCAATCAGCGGATTGAGTATGGGCGGGCATGGTGCATTGCTGCTTGCAACTAATCACGTGGATCTATTTGGAGCGGCTGGTAGTATGAGTGGTGGAGTCGACATACGACCATTCCCCGATAAATGGGACATCAGCAAAGTACTCGGTGAATATTCCAAGTTCCCGACGTATTGGGATAACTATTCTGTAATTAATGTAGTGGACAAATTGAAGGTTACGGACCTCAAACTAATTATAGACTGTGGTATTGCAGATCAATTCATGGAAGTAAATCGCAACCTTCACAGAAAATTACTACAAAGAAGAATCGATCACGATTTTATTGAACGCCCCGGAGAACACGATGCAAAATACTGGAGCAATGCAGTAGATTATCAGTTATTATTTTTTCGAAAGTATTTTGATAGCGCTAACAAATAAAGTTCAGAGTAAATTCCCTCCCGATTGCCGTGGTTTCTGTCTCCAGGAACCACCTGTCGTATGTTTGTTTAGCATCACACTGGTGCCTCTCGCAAAGCCGCCAGGAAAGCAAAGTTCGCAAACTTTCATTTCACATTTCCAATCCAGGTACTTGGTACCAGGTACTTCTTATCTTCTCTGCAAAAAAGAAGCGGTTATGCTAACACAACCGCTTTGCGAATAGTTTACTGGGGTTATAGATTACAAAGACTTATTATTATCCGGATTCATCAACTGTTGTTGTGCCTGATGATCTTTATCATACGCCCTGATAATTGCTTTCACCAGTCGGTGACGAACCACGTCATCTTCATCAAGCTGAATATGTGTGATGCCATCGATGTTCTTTAATATTCGTGTTGCTTTTTCCAAACCACTTTTCTGGTGTTTGGGAAGATCTATCTGCGTTACATCACCAGTGATTATCGCCTTTGCATTAGCACCAATACGGGTGAGAAACATTTTGATTTGAAGATCGGTAGCGTTTTGGGCCTCATCCAAAATAATGAACGCATTGTCCAAAGTTCTACCACGCATATATGCGAGAGGAGCAATTTCAATTACTCTCGTACTCATATAATATCCCAGCTTATCAGCAGGAATCATATCATCAAGAGCATCGTATAGCGGACGCAGATATGGATCAATTTTTTCTTTCAAATCACCGGGTAAAAATCCAAGACTTTCTCCTGCTTCAACTGCAGGTCTCGTTAAAATGATCTTTTTGACCATCTTATTTTTCAATGCCCTTACAGCTAAGGCAACAGCAGTATACGTTTTACCGGTACCGGCAGGTCCGATTGCAAACACGATATCGTTTTTATCAATTGCCGTTACAAGTCTTTTCTGATTTTGTGTCCGGGCCCTTACTGTTTTACCATTAGGACCAAAAACCAGAACATCGTTAGGATTGCGTTCGATAAAATTATCAACCGTCTCAGCATCATCTCCTCCGAGAATCTGCTCAAAATAATTCTCACTCACGTGCCCGTTTCTTTCCAGGTACTGAATAAGTAATTCAATTTTTTCTTTGGCTGATTCAATTTGCTCGGGTGCGCCGCTCAATTTGATTTGTGTACCGCGGCTTAAAATTTTCAGCAGGGGGAACTTCTTTTTGAGGATGTCCAGCTTGCCATTATTAACCCCAAAGAATTCAATAGGGTTAACGGTCTCGAGATTAATGATAGTTTCTGTCAATTACAATCATTTTAATGTTCACAAAAGTCTCTGGCGTATTACCGAAGACTAACCCTTCCATCTGAATCAAATTTAATGATTCAACAGTGTTATAACGCAAAATTACTTATTAACAGCATGTGGATACTGTTAATTTTTCAGCACTGTATTGAATCTTACCAAACATTTGTTCTCGAACAAATCACAAATTTTTAAATAATTTCTTTTACCGGGGAAAAGTTATGAGAATACCTTATTCTAAAACCTCGCGAGGATTTTAAAGTTTAAGAGTCGGGGAGTTAAACGATTCGGGACTGTAAATACTGTATTTGAAAAATCTTTGATTAAGGTGTATGAAATTGTATTCTCACGATCGAGTAAATTGAAAATCTCAAGGCTTGCCCATATATTTTCAAAGTTGCGGAACGGACTATGACTTCTTCTGCTCGTTTTATCATTGTCGAGCAACAATGCGCTGAAACCTATATCTACCCTGATATATGGCTCTATCACCAGGGCGTTTCTATATTTCACGCTGCCGGGAATATTGTAAGGCATGTTGCTTCCGTAAATAAAGTTGAGATGCACCTTGAAATTTTTATTGGTGCTGAGATAATCCTGGAAAAACATTCCGAAAGTAATTAGTCTGTCTGTCGGTCTCCTCACCCATCCCACATCATAGCGCACACTATCTGTTACTATTTGATCAGGTGTAATCGGCGTTATGAAATCGCCTTCTGCGTTTTTGTATTTGTAGTAATAATCGTTATTGAGATTTTCCATGGTTTTCATAAAGCCCAGGCTAATCCAGCTTTCTGCATCTTTTACTAACTCACCATAAAGTCGCATTTCAATTCCAGTAGCATAGGCTACAGCGTCGTTATTACCATAATAGCGGATCCTTACATTGTCGATGTCATATGGATTAACGTCCCACATGCCTTTGTAATAAGCTTCAGTTGTAAATCTGAATGGCCGGTCCCAGCCTTTAAAATTGTAATCAAACCCACCTGTCACCTGCCAACTTTTTTGTGCTTTCACTGCTGTATTTAAAGAGCCATCATATCTTCTCAGTTCCCTGTAAAAAGGTGGTTGATCATAAATCCCTGCAGCGAATTTCCAAATGATATCTTTCTTTCCTCCTGGTGCCCAGGAAATTTGTCCTCTTGGAGAAATTAAAAATTCTTTATTGAGTCCGTTATAATTGAAACGCACCCCATATTGCAATGTGAAATCAGATGCATTTCCAAATGAAATATTATCCTGGATAAATCCAGAAAATTTATTGATGTCCAAATCAGCTGTTGATTTAGCAACTCTGGTTAAATTGAGTTGATCAGGAATATATGGCAGAACATATCCGGCAGAATCTTCCACTTCCCACTCATTCAAATAATCATTGATTATAGTTTTTTGTACCGTGGCTCCCCATTGAATAAAATGTTTTCCTGCGTCCAGGCTTCCTCTATGTGATAAGTTCCAGTCGACAATGTCTAATTGATTTCGCGCATGATTTAAAAATGCTCCTGCGCCCAGAGGATTTACAATTAAACCGAAGGTCGGCTTGCTTCTGTCAAAATCTCTTTCTCCAAATAAATAATCGCCTTCTATATCGAAATTTTCTTTTTCATTATCCTCAAATCTGCTGAACATCCATTTTAGTCTGAGCCGCTTGTTTACCTGGTTGATTGCAGACAGACCAACCATATTTGTCGAATATCGATCTTCTTCTCTGCCTGAAAAGAAAACATCCAAACCAAGATTAGCACTAAAGAGCGGAGAGAATACAGAACTGGTTAAACTTGCCTCTTCGGGAATGAGTGTAAATTTAGTCCTTGAATAATTACCCAATAATTCCAACTGCCATTTGTTACTGAGTTTATAACCGAACACTCCCTGAATATCTGTGGATGAAGGCACATAACTGCCTTTCACTTCCTGGGAACTAAGCAGGTTTTGGTTAGTCCGATTTCGTACACCTAGCAGGTAAGTAAATTTTTCGTCTTTCGAACTTCCTTCCACATGAAATCCCTGCTCCAACAAACTTATATAAACCGAACCTCCAAATTGCTTTGGCTTTTTGTATTGAACATCCAGCACACTACTCATTTTATCACCATACTTTGTTGGAAATCCTCCGGTATAAAAACTTACACGTCCGGCTAATTCAGGATTAATAAAACTCAAACCTTCCTGCTGCCCTGTATTTACCAGGTAGGGTCTGAAAATTTCAAAGTCATTTACATAAATCAGGTTTTCATCAAAATTTCCTCCACGGACAGAATATTGTGAAGTGAGCTCATTGTTACTTCCTACAATTACTTTTATCAAACTTTCAACATTGCCTGTGGCAGATGGAATTACCAGTGCATTTCGGGGATTCACCCTTACCAATCCAACTTCCTTTCGTTCCTTTTGATCAGTTACAACTACCTCTTCCAACGTTTTAGAACTACTCTCCATCCTCACAATAATCCTTTCTTCTTCGTTTTCACTCAAATAAAAATTTCGTTGATCGTTTTTGAAACCGGCGTAAGAAAAAACCAGTGCGAATGATTTTTCAGCAGGAACTTTTATTTTGAAAGTTCCCGAGTCGGAACTGGCAATCCCTGTTTGTTTGCCCAGAATAATGATGGATACTCCCGAAAGAGGTTTTTCATTTTCGTCAACCACTTTACCCGAAACAAATGCAGATTTTTTTTGAGCCTGAATTTGTATGAAACCCAGAAAGCAGCAAACTGTAAGCAATAATTTCAGGCGTGACATTAATAAATTAACGGGTTTGTATGAGCAATATTACATAAAATCAGCTATGAGTGATTTTCTCCCTTGGTTATTGTTCTCCTACCAATCAGGAAGCCGAATGCGAATGGCGTATGTGGAAAGATTTGAAATTTCGAAAAGCGATTTTTTTACCACGTAACCTCTGAGTTCATGGAGTTACACTGAGAATCTCTACCTAACGCAGTGTTTGCGGTAGTTCTGTGGCAAATTTTCTCCATCCAATAATTTAGTCGAATGCTAATTTAATGCGGATATAGTCCTTAGCATTGTAAACTCGAATGTATTTGACTATATTGGATAGTTGTGTTGGCACCCGCCGCAAGTCCCAATCAAAAAATACAGTTATGCATTTCAGATTTAAAAAATTGCTCTCGCTTTTTTTAGCATTGACGATCCTGTTTTATTTTTTTTCCTGCAATCAACCTTCGTCATCCACTGCTGAAAAATCAAAAGAACCCAGGTATATCGGATCCATTGAAAGACTGGATTCTTCAATAAATAATCTGATCGCTCCGGGGGCAAAAATTGAAATCATAGCAGATAGTTTCGACTGGAGTGAAGGGCCTCTTTGGGTGGATTCTGGTAATTATTTGTTGTTCTCAGATATTCCACCCAATACCATTTTCAAATGGGATGAAAAAAATGGTTTAAGCAAATATTTACAGCCATCAGGCTATACCGGAAGCGTTCCACGAGGTGGTGAACAGGGTTCAAATGCGCTTATTCTGGATCCGCAGGGAAATCTTGTTCTTTGCCAGCATGGCGACAGAAGGCTTGCGAGAATGAATGCGCCTCTTTCAAATCCGGCTTCAAATTTTGTAACTATTGCCGATAAATTCGAAGGAAAAAAGTTCAATTCACCTAATGACGGCGTGTATAAAAGCAACGGAGATCTCTACATCACCGATCCGCCTTATGGCTTGGAAAAAAGAATGGATGATCCCGCAAAGGAACTCAATTTCCAGGGAGTTTACCGAATTGAAAAAAATGGGAAAGTCGACCTGCTTACCAAAGAACTGAGTCGCCCGAATGGTATCGCCTTCTCCCCAGACGAGAAAAAGCTTTATGTAGCCAATTCAGATTCTGCTCACGCTGTCTGGATGGTATATGATGTTACAGACAGTGGAACCATTACAAACGGAAAAATTTTCTACGATGCAACTTCACTTACAAGCAAGGTGAAAGGACTGCCGGATGGAATGAAAATAGATAACAATGGAAACATATTCGCCGCAGGACCCGGTGGAGTTTGGGTATTCGACAAGGACGCAAAAGTTTTGGGAAAGATCAAAACCGGCGAAGCTGTTTCAAATTGCGCTTTTAATAAGGACAAATCCGTTTTGTTTATTACTTCGGATATGTATGTGGTTAGAGTGAAATTAAAATGAGTACTAAGTACCAAGTACCCAGGACCGAGTACCTGGATTAGAAATTCGATTGACCTCACGCAAAGGCGCTAAGCCCTCCTTCGTCGGGTCGCAAAGGCGCAGAAATTAAACGACAAACAATAAACCCATATCTTATATCTTATATCTTACATCTTATATCTTATATCTATCATCCTAATTGTATTCTTCCTATTTTTAGAAAGATTGGAAAACTCACCGTTTTGATTTGATCCTCCGGCCAGATCGAAAAAATTTCCTTTTGTATTTCAGGAACGGGATCTGATGAGTTGGCTTTTATGAAATTCTGCACGGCAGACCAGGACTGAATATATCCTACCAGTCCTTCCCTCTTCCATTCTAGTTTCATTTCGAAATCTTTTGAAGGCAGCAATTCAAAATTGAAGGGAATATCCTGATAGAGGTTTTCAACATGCTTGCGTTCTGCGTCCCAAAAGGGACCAACAACTTTGCTGTAAAAATTTCGCACAAGCTCATCAATAGATTGATCTCCGGTTTTCATAAGGTTGTATCCCCAAACTGCCACCACGCCGCCCGGTTTACCAACCCGCTTTGCCTCTTTTTCGAAGGCATCAAATTTAAACCAGTGATATGCCTGTCCTACTGTAATCAGGTCAAAACATTGATCAGGGAATGAGGTATTTTCTGCAGGAGAGATAGAGTAAAAAATATTAGGGAGATGTTTTGCATTTGCAATTTGCTTTTCGCTGATATCAGTTGCAAATACTTTTACAAAATATTCAGCCAGCAATGAAGCAGCCTGACCGTTTCCGGTACCACAATCCCAGGCCAGATTTTTATTATTGACAAAACTTATTACATACTCGACCAGCTCTTTCGGATAGCCGGGGCGGTATTGTGCATACGTTTCAGCTCTTTCAGAAAATCTGTCTTTTGTCAATTCACCTATAATTTTTTTAATTGCCTGATTACAGCTTTTGGATCCGGAGAAGAAAATACAGTATTACCTGCCACCAAAACATGAGCGCCTGCATCCATTATAATTTTTGCATTTTCAAGATTTACTCCCCCATCTACTTCAATCAGGCAATTCAATTCTAACTGATCAATTCTTTTTCTGAGCTTCCTGATTTTTTCAAGTGAATGTGGAATAAATTTTTGTCCGCCAAAACCCGGATTCACACTCATCATGCAAACGATATCTATCTCATGCAAAACATCCTGCAATAATTCCACCGGAGTTGCAGGGTTAATAGCAACACCTGCTTTCATTCCCAGGGATTTTATTTGTTCAATATTTCTGTGAAGATGTTTGCAGGTTTCCAGGTGTACGGTTAAATGATCGGCACCGGCATTCCTAAAATCAACAGCATATTTTTCCGGCTCTTCAATCATCAAATGTACATCGCATGGTTTGTTCGCAACACTCGCTATTTTTTCAATAACGGGTAGCCCGAAACTAATATTAGGCACGAATCTTCCGTCCATTACGTCCAGGTGAAACCAATCGGCCTCACTTTCATTAACCATTTTACATTCTTCATCCAGTCTGAGAAAATTACTGGCCAGCAGTGAAGGAGCAACAATTGCCATTTTAGGGATTTAAGAGATAGTAAATTCTCATTTCCACACTAGTGCAACAAATTTATTTCTTTTTTAGAAGAGTATCCACCACATCCTTATAGGACTTATCTAATCCCGCAGCTTTTTGAAAATACTGGTTTGCTTCCTCTTTATTTCCGAGCGCTAACTCGCATCTTCCGGCCTGAAAATAAGCTTCAGCATAAGTATTTGAAACAACCATTGCTTTTTCAAAAACTTTTAGCGCATTTGCATATTCTTTTTGGTCATATAGTATCAATCCTTTTTCCGTGTATGCCTCCAGGAAAGTATAATCGTTAACGATGCAGGTATCGAATTCCTGCAGTGCCTTTTGATTTTCGTTGTTATTGGAATAATAAAGTCCCTTCAAATACCTCGCCTGAGTTTGAGTCCTGGGATCTTCAGAAAAATGCAAAACCTGATCAGCCAATACCAGGGCCAGTGCATTATTTCTTGAAGCATAGATCGAAGCCAGGTCGAGCCTGGGTTCCATAAACATCGGCGCCAGTGCAATTGACCTCTTAAAAGCTGTGATGGCCAAATTAGTATCTGGTAGATTCATCAATAAAGCTCCTCTTTTATACCAAAATGCGGCATTAGTGCTGTCTTTTGCAATCAAACTGTCTGTTTCAGCCACTGCTTCCTTAATCTTTCCCTGCTTACTAAACTCATTGACTAGCCGAAATCGCAGTGAAACTGAGTCTGGATTTGCCCGAATAGCTGCCTCAAGTTCCTGCGTGGATGCCGAATCCGCCGTATTAACTTTTTTTGCACCCTCTTCTTTTCCAGCCTGGTTACACGAAAATGAAATACTAATTCCTATCAATAAAATACAAAGTCCTTTTATCTTCATAGCTCAAAATTAAGGTCAATTTACATAGTTAACTTTTACAAAAGACTGACAAATTCAAAAGGCTGCAAAAATACCTTTGCCCTTCCCTCAAACTCAGATCAATGAAAAAAATTGTTTACTTAATACTTACGACGGTCCCTTTAATTTTTGCTTTTAAGACTGTTCAGAAACCTATATCTGCAAATGCGGGTAAATCTTTTGCTGATACGCTTTTGTATCCAGACGAAAAGCATTTCAAAAATTTGCAGCAACTCACTTTCGGCGGCGATAACGCTGAAGCATATTTTAGTAGTGATGGTAAATGGCTTGTGTTTCAAAGAACAAATCCAAAAGAGGGAATTCAGTGCGACCAGATATGGATTGGAAAAGTTCCACAAAATCCCGGTGATAAATTTGAACCCAGACGCTTAAGCAGTGGAAAAGGAAGAACTACCTGTGGATTTTTTACTAAAGATGGAAAGCATGTAATTTATGCGTCTACGCATCTGGGCGCTGATACATGCCCTCCAATCCCCGACAGAAGCAAATACGGAAACAGGTATTTATGGGCTGTTTACGAGAGCTATGATATTTTCATGAGTGATTTAAATGGGAAGATTGAAAAACGCCTTACCAGTACTCCTGGTTATGATGCCGAAGCAACATTATCACCAGACGGTTCTAAAATGATTTTTACTTCTGTCCGTGACGGTGACCTTGATCTGTATATTATGGATCTCAAAACATACAAAGTAAAAAGGATCACAAAAGAATTGGGGTATGATGGTGGTGCCTGGTTTAGTCCGGATGGCAAAAAGATTATCTGGCGCGCATCACGTCCTAAAACAGAAGCGGAAATTGAAGACTATAAAAATTTGTTGAAGCAGGGGCTGGTTGCACCGGTAAATATGGAAGTTTATACTGCAAATATTGACGGAACAAACGTGAAACAGGTAACTAACCTGGGACAAGCCAATTGGGCTCCAAATTTTCTTCCGGACGGAACAATCATTTTCTGCAGTAACCACGAGTACAAAAGAGGCTTCCCTTTCAATATGTATACCTGTAATGCAGACGGAAGCAATATTGTGAAAGTAAGCAGGGATAAGGGTTTCGATGCATTTCCAATGTTTTCAAGAGATGGAAAGAAATTTGTGTTCTGCAGCAATCGCAATAACGGAGGAACACACGATACCAATATTTTTGTTGCAGACTGGGTAAAATAAATGTGGTTAAATTGATTTTGTATATTGGATAACCAATTCACAAAACAAATTTCAAATTTATTGTATATGGCAGTTGGAATGGTTCATCTACATAATGTAATGCGCTGGCTCATTCTCATCCTTTTGCTCTGGTCAATTTTGAAGGCGTATTCGGGTTGGAAGAACAAAAAAATATTCACCCGTAGCGATAAGAGAATATGGCTTTTTACGCTCATTAGTGCACACATTAATTTCCTCATTGGATTATACCTTCTGCTTGCTGGCAGATACGGAGTACTTACAAGTACAAGGCCTGAGGGTAGTCCGCTCATGAAGGACAAATTCTATCGATTCTTCTGGATCGAACATCCAACCGGAATGATCCTTGCGATTATTCTAATTACCATTGGAAACAGAATGGGCAAAAGCAATTCAAGCGATACAACGAAATTCCGAAAGGCATTTTGGTATTTCTTAATTGCATTAATTGTGATTCTCATAACCATTCCATGGCCCTGGCGCGAAATAGTCGGTCGCCCCTGGTTCCCGGGAATGCAATAGCGGCTTGGCGCTTCTTGGCGTCTTCGCATGAAATATGAATAAAGTCAATCTGGAAGAAAAATTTCAACAAATAAAGGATCACTGGAATCCCAGGATCGCTGCTGAGTTAAACGGTCAGCATGTGAAACTCGTGAAAATTGTTGGGGAGTTCGTTTGGCACAAACACGATCATGAAGATGAAATGTTTCTTGTAGTTAAAGGCTCTTTCCAAATGGAATTGCGAGATCAAACCATAACTATTAAACCCGGAGAATTCATTGTTATTCCCAGGGGTGTAGAACACAGACCGGTAGCGAAGGAAGAATGTGAAATTGTATTGTTTGAGCCAGCGTCAACTCTCAACACGGGTGATGTAGAAAATGAAAGGACAAAGCACCATTTGAAAAGCATCTAGAGTCAACTAAAGTAAATGAAGTTTTAGATCCTCTCGACCATTAATGGGGGGGCGAAATGACAAAAGAAGAGTAGCTTCGATTGCTCCAAAGAAATACAATTTGGAGAGTTTAATATCCTTACGTTTGAACCCACACAATTCGCGAATGGATAATTCAATTTATAATCAAAATAACCTGGTTGTAATAACATCAATTTAATTGCATTCAAACATTGCAAGCTCTTCCGATTGTTTCAGATGCTTCGCCAGGTTCCTGGTAAAAACATTCATGTAAGGTGGAACTTGTTTATTCTTCAGCGTCGCAGCATACCAAACTCTTTTAATCCCTTTTCTTGAAATTGGAATTGCAATCAATTCACCAGACTCAACATGTGGCCGTACTACCCAGTGAGGTAAAACTGCAACACCAATTCCGGCCTTCACCATTTGAATGATGGCTTCTGTTAAAGCAATTTTATAAACTTTACGGGGCCTTCCTTTGGAGAATAATAAATTGTATACGGTGCTTACTTCATTCGGGATATTATACATCACATAATTCTGATCATAAAATAATTCAGGAGCAATCCACTTAAAATTGCTCCATGAATGCTCGGGGGGAACAATAGCCATAAATTCATCTCCGAACAAACGCACATAATTTAATTTTGGATTGAGATTATCTTCCACGATTCCGATATCAATTTTGTTGTCCAGCAAACATTGAATGGAATTGTACGTGGCGTCTGGTACTATATTGATTTCTACTTTAGGAAATTGAGTTTTGAATTCAGACAAAAACGAAGAAAGCCAGTGATATGAAGTATAACACTCTGTGCTGATTCTGATCTCTCCTGCATCTTTTTCAGTAATTAGTTGAACCCTGCTCCTGGTCTGTTCCAGTTCTGAAAGAATTTTTTCACTGGATTCTAATATTAATCTGCCAGCATCGGTGAGCAGCATTTGCTTCTTTTGCCGGATAAAAATCTGTGCCTTAAAGTATTCTTCCACTTCCCTGAGCTGATGACTTAATGCAGATTGTGACAAGTATAAAAACTCTGCCGCCCTGGTAAGATTGCCCTGTCTTGCTACCTCTTTAATCATTTTGAGATGCCTTATTTCCATGACTATTTCAATAATTTATGCTGATCAAAACTAAATTCAAAAAGATGTGTTATTGAATTCATTAGTATGAATTAAATGAAATGACGGATGAACGGTGGATTTCCGGGGATCAAATTACTATGAACAAATCTAATGATTATTATTAATTCAATGATTATTGGGAATGATGCAAGCTTACTAATTTTATGTATGAAAAATATTAATACCCTCAAATCATGATAAAAACCGCTTTAAGCAGAAAGAATACACTGGAAGAATTTGACACAAATTTCCTAATAGATGTTTATGCCAAAGGGCCAGCCAGGGTGAAGGAGGCAATAAATGGACTGAATTGCGACGAGCTATGTGTTTTTCCATTCCAGGACAAATGGTCCATTAAAGAAATTGTGTTTCATCTCACGGAATCTGAATTGTTTGGTTCTATTAGATTCAGACAAACCATCACTAAAGCAGATTCAGAATTTCCCTATTACGATCAGGATATTTGGACGAAAAGGTTAAAATACCAGCAAAGAGGAATGTACGAACTGGAAGATGCTCTTGATATTTTCACGCTGTTGAGAAAGACAAATACGCGCCTGTTAAATTCTTTGGATGAAGAGCAATGGTTACAAACTGGCATTCATCCTGAGAAAGGAATCATGAATTTGAGGCAATTATTAGAGTTATACGCCGACCATTCGGAAAGACATATCGACCAGATATTAGCGAGACGCAGGCTTTTCGGAAGAACTTTGGAACTTCCCGAAATTCTTCCCAAAAGACTTTACTAAATTTCGCCACGATGGCATTGGAAAATTTTTGAAAAAAACCATTGAAACCGGGAATCGCTCGGAGTAGTAGAAAAGAAAGGAATTAAAATAACAGCCATCGTGATTGAAATTAATCGGCGTAATTTTCTTTCATATACATACGACCGATGGACATTAGAATTGCAACCGAAACTGATCTGCCTGCCATAATTGAAATATATAATCAATCTGTAATCGCAGGTTTTGAAACCGCCGATTTAACTCCCTTGAAAATTGAAGACAGAAACTCCTGGTTCAGGGATCATCACCCGGAACACAATCCAATATTCGTGGCATCTGATAGAGATATTGTTAAAGGATGGATCTCGGTTAGCCCATACCGTTCTGGCAGAATGGCTTTGAGATTTACCAAAGAAATCAGTTATTACGTAATTGAAGACAATCGGAAACAAGGACTTGGTACAGCTCTAATTGAACATGTGGTGAAGGCCTCTAAAATGATAAATGCCAAAACTTTACTAGCGATAGTATTAGATGAAAATAAAAAAAGCATTGTGTTGCTGCAAAAATTAGGATTTAACCTATGGGGTAGATTACCCAGGGTCGCAGACTTTGAAGGAAAAGAATGTGGGCATCTATACTATGGTTTAAGAGTTAATTAGATGAAACAAGATAAACTGAAAAATCATGAGCACGAACAAAATTGATTTCGAAAAAATACTGGAGAAAGAAGAATCACTTGATCCTTCAAACTGGGAACAATTAAAAAAGCTGGGACATGAAATGGTAGATACCATGATGGACCATCTGAAAAATATTGGGGAGCAACCCGTGTGGCAAAAACCGACAAACAAAGCAAAAATCGCTTTAGATAAACCTATTCCTACTGAACCACATTCACACGCGGAAGTGTTCAGCGAGTTCAGGGAAAATATATTGCCATTTGCAAAAGGAAATATTCATCCCAGGTTTTGGGGATGGGTTGAAGGTGGAGGCACACCATTTGGTATGCTGGCAGATATGCTTGCTGCAGGAATGAATTCAAATTTGGGCATTGGAGATCACTCCGCCGTTTACGTTGAATTGCAGGTGATCAGGTGGATCAAAGAATTTTTGGGATTCTCTTCTGAGGCAAGCGGCTTGCTTGTGAGTGGCGGATCCATGGCTAATTTCACAGCACTTACTGTAGCAAGAAATAACATTCCTGATATGGACCTTCGAATCAAAGGTCTTTTCGAATCGCCATCCAGATTAATGATTTACGGTTCTGTTGAAACACATAGTTCAATTCAAAAAACAATTGAAACGCTCGGACTTGGTGCAAGTTCATTTGTAAAAATTCCTGCGGACGAAAATTTCCGCATCGATATAAAATTGCTCAAAGAAGCAATTGAAAAAGACAGGAAGAGAGGTAGGATTCCATTTTGCGTGATAGGAAATGCCGGAACGGTCAATACAGGTGCAATTGATCCACTTCATCAATTGGCAACCATCGCCAAAAAAGAAAATATGTGGTTTCATGTTGATGGTGCCTTTGGAGCCTTCGCTTCAGTGGTGAATGAATTTAAAGACGACATAAAAGGCATTGAAGAAGCCGATTCCCTGGCACTTGATCTTCATAAATGGATGTGCATGCCCTACGAGGTAGGATGCGTGCTCATTAAAAACAGAAAACTCCATCGTAAGGCATTTCATATTTCCTCTCCATATCTTCTATCGCATGAAAAAGGATTGCCTGCTGGTCCGGATTCGTTTAACCATTATGGTTTGCAATTGTCGAAGGGATTTAACGGACTTAAAGTATGGATGTCATTAAAAGAACATGGCTCCGAAAAATACCGGAGGATAATTCGCCAAAATATTGCGCAGGCCGCTTATCTCGGTCATTTAATTGATGATAATGCAGAATTAGAACTGATGGCTCCTGTTTCGCTCAATATTGTTTGTTACAGATTCACGCACCCTGATTTGTCCCTGGAAGAAACCAATTTCATCAACAAGGAAATCTTGATGATGCTTCATGAATCTGGTATTGCAATTGTTACTTATACCATTCTAAATGGCGCGTATGTTTTACGTGTCGCCAACGTAAATCACAGAAGCCGCAAAAAAGATTTTGAGGTATTAGTTAAGGAGACTGTTGATGCTGGACATTTTTTACTTAAAGAGAAAATGAAAAGAAAGGCCGTGGTTTAATTCCACCGGCCCGGTAATTTTTGAATTGAAGGACTAATAATGATTGTTGCTTTGCGGCAATCATTATTTTTTTGTGTCCTTAAGTATTTTAATGAATTGTTGCATTTCTGTAAGTGTGCCAATACTTACCCTACCCCATTTGCCATCGGGATAAGTATTTGAACGAAGAATTATATTTTTCTTCAGCATGTCCTGAGAAAAATCTCCAGGATAATTTCCAAGATTAAAGAATATGAAATTGGTATAAGAAGGAATCACATGGTAGTTCAGTTTTTGTAATTCCTGGAAAGTGAAGTTACGGGCAGCTTCATTCTTTTGTTTACAACTCGCGCGATGCTCTTCATCTTTAATACTCGCCAGTGCGCCAGCCATCGTAAGGTTGCTAATGCAAATCTGTGTATCCCGGAAATAATTATCTTCTAGTTTTTTAATTGTGTCAGGATGAGCAGCAACAAAACCAATTCTCAATCCTGCCATTGCATGAATCTTAGAAAATGTACGAAGTACAATGATATTGGGATTTGTTGCAATCAGGCTAATCATTGACACGTTATCGGGAGGATTCAAAAAATCAATATAGGCTTCATCAATAACCACTGTAGCTTTCTTAGATGCTTCATTGCAGAAATCTTTGAGGTCTCCGGATTTTAAAATTGTTGCAGTTGGATTAGCAGGATTACATATGTAAACCATTTTAGTATCGTTGGTGATCGCGCTTAGCATTTTAGGAAGGTCATGAACCTTTCCTTCGGTAAGTGGAACTTCAACCACTTTTACTCCCAGGCTTTTCGACGTATTGGGAAGTATAAAGAAAGTGGGCGTTGCCGTTACCAAACTGCCATCGCTGAAATGGCGCGACAATAATCCAAGCGCTTCACCCGAACCCGGCACCAATGATATATTTCCTTCCGTGATGCCGTAGTAAGGCGCCAGGGTTTTCGCAAATTCCCGAAGGGATGGAATATTGAATTGGTAACGATTGGTTTCGCCCATCATATCTAATATCGCCTGCCTTGCCTTGGGCGAAATGCCATATGGGTTTTCATTCGAACCCAGATTAATGAGACCTTTATCAGATCCAAAACTTCGTGGCAACCTTTCTTCGTTACCTAATGATTTGAGTGAAAGCCCTAAACCAAGGGCTGCCAGGGAACTCTGGCGTAGCCATTCACGGCGGTGTATGGAAGTCGACATATAAGCAGTTTGAAGATTAGTAGAACAATCTGCTTAAAAGTTACACTAAAAAAACGGTAATGGTATTGAATTTATTAACCACCCTGAATGAATGATTGGGTCTTTTCATAATTGTAGCATTCTGCATGCATTACTTCGGGTTCAAATTCCAGCAAGTATTTTTTATCTTCTTCATAATACTTCGCTTTTTCAAAGTCTTCGCCAGCGAAAGCCCGGATGCTTTCATAATCTTTCCACCAGGAAATGGTCCAAATATGAGTAATATCTCCAACCTGCCTTTGCCAAATTTGGGCTCCCAGGTTTCCTGGAGTGGAAAGATATCCGGGAATGCCGGTTTCCATTACGTAGTGCCTGTATATTTCAGCGTGATAAGTTTTTGTTTTACCATGCCAGATCCTGCTAATCATTTCTTTTCGATTTAGTTTATAACGCCGCTTGCGTTTTTTTGTATTTCGGAAGGTTGACCATGAGAACGCCACATAAGATTATTGCCAGAGCCAGGGTCTGCATCCAGCTAATGGATTCCCTGGCCATTACAATTCCAAGGAATAAGGCTACCACAGGATTCACATACACATATGTACTAACCTGGGCGGGTGGACGAACTTTAAGCAACCACAAATAAGCGAGATAAGTTACCAGCGATCCCATCACAATCAGGTATGCCAGTGCAACCCATGCTTCAGTGCTAACCTGCGCAAAATGGAAGCCGTTCCATTCGCCACTCGCAAGGCTTATGATTAAGGTGATGGTTCCTGCAATTAAAAATTGAATTCCCGCATTCATTATCGTAGAGTTCTTTGTTGGTTTATACCGGGAAAACAAAGACCCGCTGGCCCATGCCACACCTCCAATCAGAATAATAAAAGGACTCAAAGTCTTCTGAATACTGTCACCAGCAGAAGAGGTCGCAATATGCCCTTCGCTCACTAAAACAATTACACCCATAAAACCCACAATTAACCCCGCCAAAATGCTTTTATTGCTGAAATAATAGGACCATTGACTTTTGTCGAGAACTACAAACCAAAATGGTAATGCCGAAACAATAATTGCAGCAACACTGCTTGCAAGATATTGCTCAGCCCAGGTAACAGAAACCACACCACCAACCAACAGCAGCGTGCCCGTAACTGAATTTCGTTGAATCGATTGCCAGTCCGGTTTCACTTCACCTTTAGACAAACGCCAGATCGTTAAGCCAATACCAGCCACGATAAATCTGAAAGTTGCCAGCATGAAAGGAGGAAATCCTCTTAAGCCAAATAAAATTCCCAGGTAGGTGGAACCCCAAACAATATAGATTGCGGTAAAAGCGAGTGCTATCGTCCATTTGTTATTCTTTGCCATT
>PSRI01000059.1 GCA_003175935.1 Bacteroidota bacterium | reverse complement strand
CGGCAATCTGCTAAAACAAAAAGAACCTAATAAATGAATTTAAATAAGTGTCAACTTTTTTCAGGACGTGACATTGAAAGTGGATACAGGATATGGATGTAAAAGTGATGGATCATATTTGGGCATAATTTCTCTATTATTTTCTCCCATCTTAAATCTTATAGCCTATATCCTTAAACAAGCAACAATTAACAAACATTCCTGCCTGCCGGCAGGCAGGCAACCTTCAACTATCAACATTCAACATATCAGGGTTGCCCTTTTCCTCCGGAAGAACCATAAATCTGACCTGTTGCAAAACTTCCATCATCGCAAGCCAGTTGAACATAAATTGATGCTAATTCTGCAGGTTGTCCGGGCCGACCGAATACCGTATCACTTCCGAATTTTTGCAATTTTTCCTGTGTTGCTCCGCCACTTACCTGGAGTGCAGTCCAAATTGGACCGGGAGCAACGCCGTTGACACGAATTCCTTTTGGTCCCAGTTGTTTTGCTAAAGATTTCACATAGTTCATTGTGGCAGCTTTGGTTTGCGCATAATCGTAGAGATCTGCAGAAGGATCGTAGGCCTGCTCTGAAGCGGTTCCAATAATTACGGATCCGGGTTTCATATGCGGAAGCGCAGCTTTAATAATCCAGAACGGAGCGTAAATATTTGTCTTCATCGTCCAGTCAAATTGCTCTGTCGTAATATCCAGAATACTTTCATTTGCCTGCTGTCTACCCGCATTATTTACGAGTATATCCAGTCCACCCAGTTTGTTTACTGCCTCTTCAACGAGTTTATTGCAAAATGATTCATCTCTTATATCACCTGGAATTGCAATTCCTTTTCTTCCAGCAGCAGTAATTAAATCGATTACTTCTTTTGCATCCGGTTCTTCAGCCGGTAAATAATTAATTGCAACGTCAGCTCCTTCCCGCGCATATGCAATCGCCGCAGCACGACCCATTCCGGAATCTCCACCTGTTATCAATGCTTTTCTACCCACAAGCCTTCCTGATCCTTTATAACTTTGTTCACCATGATCGGGTTTGGGTTCCATTTTACCTGCCAATCCGGGCCACGGTTGCGATTGAGATCTGAAAGGAGGCCGTGGATATTTGTTTCTTGGATCATCCAGGTTTGGATTTCCTCTTCCTGGCTCCGTTCTTTTAGGTTCCGCTAATAATGCATTTCCTGCACTTATAGTCAATAAGCCTACACCGAGACCCTTGATTGCTTTTCTTCTACCGATATTTTTTTGTTTGTTCTCTTCCATAATAACCAAATTAAAATGTTTCATTCTCATTCTACTAAATTTTGATACCAACAAAAAATGCTGAGAAATACTCCCGGTTTTTTCAGGAGTTGTGGAATCGCAGTGGCATAATTTTTTTTGAATATTTAATCAACACAATTTTTTTAAATTATTCGCTAATAATATGGCAGTCCTCACCAAACCCAAAACAAGTAGAAAAAGAGCTACAGCAGGTAGAGCATCTTTAAAGAAGGCTGGTAAGCATAATCCCACAAAAGATATTGCGGCTTCATACAACAATTACAAAGTCTTCAACGGGCAGCAATACTCGGGAATGAAAGTAGGTGCTACACACAAATGGTTTTATGATAAAGGCGAATGGAAGGAAACAAAAATTACTCCCGATCTCTGGCGGATTTCATTTAGCGTAACCAAACGCAGAGCAGGGAAGGCTCCTAAAGGTTCCGGTGCCCCTGTTGGTACAGGTTACCATTGGTATATCGTGGCGCATCAAATTGTGAAAAAGCTAAATGCAAATGATTACACAACCGATCTTATTGGTTTAAAATATAAGTTGTCACACATGAGGGCAACTAAAAAATCATGGAATATTAAAACCCCAACTCAGCGCAACCACCTGATCGCATTTTTGAAAGAATGGCTTTCTCAATTGGAAAATGGTTCGGTTCCTTTTGATGTAGAATATGATGGAAAAAATTACAAAGGGGAGGCTGTACCTATTCCCGGTACCTGCGAAGGCAAAATATGCCACATGTTCGATATTACTATGAATGATGAACATGTAGGCATTATGCGATTGCTTAAGCATGGCTGGAAGCTGGACCAGATCAAAGATCAAAAGTTAGTCGATGCCATTGGAAACGATATTTCATCCAAACACAAATGATATCCTTACAGATGGATTCGATATGGCGAAAGCAAAAATTTTTATAGGAACTTCCGGATGGCATTACCCCCATTGGAAAGGTGTATTTTATCCACCTGATCTAAAAGAAGGAGATCAATTCAAATATTACACAGAATTCTTTGACACAGTAGAATTAAATAATCCTTTTTACAGACTGCCTACCAGGAAAACATTCCAGGGATGGGAAGAAAAATCTCCCACTGACTTTGTTTTTTCCGTGAAGATGAGTCGCTTTATCAGTCATCTAAAAAAACTCAACGTTGACAAAGCAACCATTATGCAATTTTTAAGTCATGCTGCCGGTTTAAAGAAGAAACAGGGTCCATACCTGGTACAACTTCCACCCCGATGGAAAATAAATATGGAAAGGCTGGAAAGATTTTTAAAAAAACTCCCCCCGATCCACCGTTATACTTTTGAATTCAGAAATTCAAGCTGGTATACTGATGAGGTTTATGAATTACTACGTAAATACAATTGTGCCTTCTGTATTTATGAATTGAACGGCCATTTATCGCCCATAGTAACAACCGCGGATTTTGTTTACATAAGATTGCATGGTCCGGGTGCGAAATATGAAGGAAGCTATCCGCAAAAAACCCTTACTACATGGTCGAAGCGTGCAAAAGTCTGGCAAAAAAGTGGCTTGGATGTATTTATTTATTTTGACAACGATACAAAAGGAGATGCTGTGCTCAATGCAAAATCACTTAAAAAAATTATTGCCAGAAGAAGACAGGAGTACCAGGTACCTGGTACCTAGATGGGAACGCCGCGCGACTGTCTCCAGGAGTGCATTGTAGATTGACATTTGACAGCAGGAATGGTGGTTATCCCATATCTCCTCTAACCTTAAACCTTCAACGTTAAACCTTCAACCTTGAAGTGGCAGGATAATTGAGACGCTCAAATAAACGTATACTTATGATTTCCCGAGATGGTACCTGCATGAGTGTGTGGCAAAATACTGTTGCCCCATTTAACTCTCAACATTTTTCAATTAGCGATCAGATTTATGATGTCGTCATTGTTGGCGGAGGAATAACGGGTGTAAGCACCGCATTTTTATTACAGCAATCGGGGAAAAAATGCCTCTTACTGGAAGCCAACAATCTTTGTTATGGAACCACTGGCGGTACAACCGCTCACCTGAATACTTTGTTAGATACGCCCTATAACGCAATCGCAAATAAATTTGGAGACGATAAAGCGAAACTGGTTGCAAGTTCCGTAAGGGAAGCAATTGAATCGATGAAGCGAAGAATATCCGACATCAATTTTGATTGTGGTTTTAGAAATGCTACCGCTTATTTGTTTGCAAAAGACGAAAAACAGGAAAAAGAGCTTGCTGAAATAAAAGAAAGTGCTCTGAAAGTTGGGGTTGATTGTGGTTATGTTTCTTCCATGTCTTATCCATTTTTATTTCGAAAAGCAATCCAGATAGAAGATCAGGCGAAATTTATTCCCACCAGGTACGTATATGCACTCGCCCACGAATTTGAAAATTTAGGAGGAATCATTCAGGAACAAACAAGAGTCACAGGCGTTGAAGAGAATGAAACAATAAACGTTGAAACTTCGGCGGGCAATTTTGAGTGTCGCGCTCTCGTTTACGCCACACATATTCCACCTGCAGTGAATCTGCTTCACCTCCGCTGCATTCCATACCGTAGCTATGCAATGGCGGTGAGATTAAAAGGCAATAATTATTCGGAAGCGCTGGCCTATGACATGGAAGATCCTTACAATTATTACAGGTCACAGGAAATTGATGGAAAAACATACCTGATCGCAGGTGGCTTCGATCACAAAACAGCTCATGAAGAAGATACCGAATACCGCTTTCTTCAATTGGAATCACATCTTCGAAAATCATTCGATATTTCAGAAGTTAAATACAAATGGTCTTCACAATATTTTGAAGCCGATGATGGTATTCCATACATAGGCCACCTTCCCGGACATCCGGGAAATATTTATGTGGCTACAGGATTTGGTGGAAACGGAATGGTTTATAGCACGGTGGCGGCAAACCTTCTTTCAAAAATGATTCTGGGTCAGAATAGTCTTTACATTGATTTATACGATCCAAACAGGATTAAACCAATTGCAGGGTTTACGCAATTCATCAAACACAATGCTGATGTGGTAAAACAATTTGCAAGTAAACTTTTTGACGCAGATAAACTTGAAGTTCTGGCTGATCTCGCACCTGGAGAGGGAAGGTTAGTAAAATATGAAGATCATAAAATTGCGCTATACAAAGACGAATACGGAAAACTATATGCATTAAGTCCTGTGTGCACACATTTGAAATGTGATGTGAGATGGAATTCCGCAGAAAAATCCTGGGATTGCCCCTGCCACGGTGCGCGCTATGCTATAGATGGAAAAGTTTTAACGGGACCGGCAGATCGCGATCTTGAAAAAATACCTTTAGCAGTTGTTCGAACCTGAATGGCGAAGGGAATTTCATTTGTCACAATTACCATTTAATTTTTTGCATGGAAAAATTTATTGTCCGAAAGATTGTTGATGAGCTGGGAAAGGTTCTGATAAAGCGTACAGAAACCATTGCGGTTGCAGAGAGTGTAACAGCAGGCGATCTGCAAGTAGCACTTTCACATGCCGACAAGGCTCTGGATTTTTTTCAGGGTGGTATTACCGCGTATAATCTGGGACAAAAAGCCAAACATCTGGCTGTAGATCCCATTCATGCTATATCATGCAATTCCGTTTCACAAAAAATAGCCGACAAAATGGCCAAAGGAGCAGCATTGCTTTTTTGTTGTGACTGGGCCATTGGAATAACCGGGTATGCATCACCGGTTCCCGAACAGGGGATTGAAATATTATTTGCCTGTTTTTCGATTGTATACAAAAACGAAATACAGGTTTCTGAGACCATTCAATCTGAAAATGATCAACCTAATGATGTACGGCAATTTTATACTGGTTATATTCTCAATGAAGCATTAAAACTAATTTCGGCGGCTTAACCTTAAGAGAATGCGGTTATTATTTTTTTCTGGTCTTTTTTATATTCGATTTTTGCTCATGCGATTCAATAGCTTCTTCCAACGAATGAGAGGCTTTTACATCAATCTCTTTTTTAGACAGGAGAGAAAGTTTTATGTAGAATTTCTTTAAAACCTCAAGTTCTTCTTCCGTGAGGTCTTCCACGTCAATTAATCGGTTACTTGCATTTTCATTGCATGCAATCAGTTCATTCAATTTTATTTGAAGAGCAATTGTGTCTTTATTTTGAGACTGTTGAATTACGAAGACCATCAAAAATGTGATGATGGTTGTGCCTGTATTTATAACCAATTGCCACGTGTCAGAATAATGGAATATGGGACCCGTAACTGCCCAGACTACTATAACAAGAACAGCAACGAAGAATGCTATGGGACTACCTGTCATCCTGGTTACTTTGCTTGCAAAATGATCAAAAGCTAACCTGATACCTTTTACTTTTTTACCTGCTTTCATATTTCAAAATAGTGAAGCATTCATACTCTTTTACCTTCTTTGCATCGGGTAAAGAATATGCAATGCTTCATTTTAATGTGATAATAATTTTACGATGTACTCTTTGAACTTTTCCTTCCTTTTGCGCTTTTCCTTCCTCTTTGGGAAGCACCTTTCTTTTTAGGAACTTTTTTCCCCTCTTTTCTGGCTTCCGATAAGCCAATAGCTATGGCTTGTTTGCGACTCTTAACTTTCTTTCCACTGCGACCACTCTTTAAAGTGCCTTCTTTTTTCTCGTGCATGGCTTTTTCAACTTTTTCGCCAGCACCTTTTGAATATTTTGCCATAAAAAACAATTTAGTTAATGAAACAACTACAAATTATTAGCCACCAAAAAATAAGGGTATAATTTTCGCCATTTCAAAATGGAAATTGATAAAATGGATTTAAGATCTGTTTATCCATATTGGTTGCTTGAAAAGGGAATTCAGAAATCTTATCCATCATTGAATAAGAATATAAAGGCAGATATCGTAATCGTTGGTGCGGGAATTAGCGGGGCGCTTGCCGCCTGGTATTTGAGAAATGAGGCCTTTAAAATCATTATGATTGATAAACGTCACGTTGGAATGGGTAGCACAGCAGCAACTACAGGTCTTTTGCAATACGAAATCGATACCCCTTTCATAGATCTTAATGAAAAAGTGGGTGCCAGGAATGCAGCAAGGAGTTATGCTCTTTGTAACGAAGCTGTTTTTGAACTGGAAAGAATTTGTTCGCATTTTCCTGCGGCTGAGTTTGACCGTAAACCAAGTTTTCAATTCGCATCTTATAAAAAAGATTCCAAACCGCTCCTCCTGGAATTTGCAGCGCGCAAAAAATTGGGAATTGATGTGAAATGGCTGGATAAGAGTGATATCAAAAATAAATTCGGTTTTGATAAGCCTGGCGGAATACTTTCAACAAATGCTGCGGACATTAATGCATATGGGCTGACTCATGCTCTATTACACTACTGTACCGGGAAAAACCTGGAAGTTTATGATCATACCAACATTGATTCAATCCATCGTTCAAAAATTAATTTTAAACTGGTAACTGAATCCGGATATAAAATTCACAGTCGATACGTAATCATAGCCTGCGGCTATGAATCTTCGCATTATATTTCTAAAAAGGTAAATGAACTTCATTCAACATATGCAATAATTAGCGAACCATTTGGATCGAAAGAATTGTGGTATAAAAATACATTGATATGGGAGACTGCTAATCCTTATCTCTATATAAGAAATACAAGAGACAATAGAATACTCGTGGGCGGTAAAGATGATGATTTTAGCAGCGGAACCAGGAGAGATTGGGCGCTTAATAGAAAAGCTAAAATGCTTGAAGTTTCTATAAAAAAATTATTTCCTCACCTGGAATTTATTACCGACTTCAAATGGGCCGGTTTGTTTGCTTCAACTAAAGATGGCCTTCCTTACATTGGAAGCTTAGATGGCAGGAGTAATATGCTTTTCGCTTTAGGATTCGGCGGAAATGGGATTGTATTTGGAGTGATTGCAGGCCGCTTGATCAGGGACCTGATAACCTGTAAAAAAAATCCTGATTCAAAAATTTTTGCATTTGATCGTTAAAGTCAATGTAGAAAATTATCCCCGAAAAAATTTCACATCTGATCTTCTATTCACATAACTACGCTGGAATAAATGTTTGGTCCGGTTTTTAATTTCCTGATGTGTAATAAAAGAGTTGTGTAAGGTGGAACTTGAAATTTCTCATAAAGAGATTCTTAAAGCGGATAGAAATTACGAAGAATCTGCTTCCTTGGCTAAACTGGTCTATGTAAACACATCGGATCCTGGTATCATCAGATTGAAAAAAGGGAAAAGCTTTCAGTATACTTTTATGAACAAACCTGTTCGTGATAAAAAAAAGCTTGACCGGATCAGAAAACTTGTTTTGCCCCCGGCATGGACCGATGTATGGATTTGTCCATCGCCTCACGGACATATTCAGGCCACAGGGCTGGATGCCAGGAGAAGAAAGCAATACCGGTATCATGAACTTTGGAACCAGTTTCGAAAGGAAACCAAATTTCACAAGCTATATGAATTTGGAAAAACACTACCCAATATACGAGCTAAGGTTGAAAGAGATATCAGTCAAAAAAATCTTACCCGTGAAAAGGTTCTTGCGACCGTTGTTAGCCTTATGGAACACACTGGTATTAGAGTGGGTAATGCTGAATATGAAAAAGCAAATGGCTCACATGGGCTCACAACATTGAAAGACAAACATGCGAAAATTTCCGGCGATAAGCTGACTTTATCTTTTGTCGGTAAGAAAGGCATTCTGCATAATATCACGCTTAAGAGCAAGAGGCTTGCCCGTATCGTCAGTCAGTGTAGGGATATTCCAGGCAAAGAATTATTTCAGTACATTGATGAAAACGGCGAAAGAAAGAGCATTGATTCCGGAATGGTAAACGAATATATCCGGGAAGCTTGTGGTAAAGATTTTACGGCAAAAGATTTCAGAACCTGGTCGGGAACTTTACAGGCACTCATGGAGTTTTCGGCTTTGAATGCAAATGTTGAGGCGCCATCTACAAGAAAAAACGTTAACGTAGTGCTGGATTGTGTAAGTAGGAAACTTGGAAACTCACGCACGATTTGCAAAAAATATTATGTTCACCCTGCACTCATCCAATTGTATGAAGAAGATAAGCTCAATTCCTATCTCACTCAATATAAAAACGGGTCAACGCCCACATCTATATACGAAGAAATTCTTCTGAAGATTTTGAAAAGTTCCATTTAACAAATTTCTTCCCTTGCTACAAATGGAAAGGGCCGGCATGGCCGACCCCAACCTGTGCTTCAGAGGTTTTGATTAATGAGAAGAATCTTTTACTGCATCCCTATAGTCCCGAATAGCATCATGGGCCTGCTTTAATGTGTCTTTTTGTTTACGAATAAGCATGCGTATATCAATGTCATCTACCGTAGCGTCGGATTCCAAAGCATGCTGATATGCTTTTTGAGCAGCATCCTCTCCATACTCGCATAAACTCAAAATTGTATGATCTGAGTTGCCCATTAATTTGGTTCTTAAATCCATCCATGTTCTATAAATTTTTCCTGAATTCGTTGTGCTACTATCGGCTACTTCACCACCCAGATCCACAATTGCACTTTCCAGTTCTTCTTTAATCTGATCACTTTCCATTTTCATTCTGTCAAGCACCTGCATAAGCTCGGTATTGTCAGGTTTTGTTTCTCTGATTGCTTTATCATAACCCTGGATGCGGTCATTGTTGATTCGCACCAGGTCATTTAATACTTCGATTAATGCTTTATTCCTTTCCATGACTGATTTTTTATGGTTAATAAACTATTTCAGAAAAAAATGATGCCTCATTAATCGCCTTTGTTTTGGGGAATTAAAGTCGCAGTTGTTGCTTTTTTCGAAAATTATTTCTCTATTCTCCTCAGGAACAAATCGGTTAAAAAAAGCGGAAATAGGTTGAGAGAAAAAAATAAAGCTTCGCATTCACATGTGAGAACTTTGAAAATCAATACTTCATAATCTTTTTAATTAGCCATACATCCTTCCGGTATAAAGTTTGAAAATTATAAGTTAAGATTTCAATCCTATGTCACACGCCAATTGATTTACCCTTCATTATTTCAATTATCTGCACAATCATTCAAAATGGGAAGAACTACATCTACAGAAAAAGAAACTGAGTTGAAAGTTTTGCATGAATTCATTGAAGAGATGGCATTTGCTCTTCTTCACCTGGGATCAAATTCGATAACAGACAGAAAGACCTTGCTGGTGGAAGCGCACGTTATTGACACGCAAAACGCTGTTTGGTGTTATTGTGACGATATTTTCCCTTTCCCTATGCAGGAAGCTATGCTGCCCGCTTCATTGATTTTTTTGAATAAAAAAAGAGGCAATTATATATGTGTTTACGGAAAGGCCTCCCTGGAAATGCACGAACAGGAGCCCATTGAATGCGATGGTGTTCATGTAACTCCCAAACAATCGCTTTGGAAACTTTCGATTGACCGTGTGGAATGGTTTTTTAGAAGTACTGAGATGATGGGGTTTTATTTGTAGTACCCGAATAAAATGAGTTGATATGGAAAAGCAACAGCACGATGAATCCCAGCTGGCTAAACTCCAATCAGAATTAGAAGAATTGGATAAAATTCCTCTTCAGGTGAATGGCAAAGAAATGCTTGCCAGTCAATGCTACTATTTAGGCACAAATCCGTTCCACATTTTATACAATACAAACTGTCCTGACCATTTGAAATATCGCATCGAAACAATTGCAGCAAAATATTTTCCAACGCTACCCTAATCCAACTTCCATTTGAGTTTGGATTTATTCTATTCTCACCTGACACGGTCAGGATCCTACATATTGTTTCCAAATATTTTTTAATCAAAATTTGAAATTTATGAAGAAAGCCGTCATTTATTGCAAATGCATTGGAGCCATGCTGGTCCTTAACCTTTTGATACCAGTTATATTATTCGCACAGGATAAAATTGTAGTTGATAAAGAATCTGTCAGCTCCTGGTTGCAAAGAAATTGGATGATTGTTGCATTAGGTGTTTTAGTATTAATCCTTCTGATAGCACTGGTTGGCAGGGGAAATAAATCAAAGAGAACTACTACAACTGTTACTAAGGACGCGGGTGACCGTGTAAAGAGCGTTACAACAGTTAAGGAGGAATAAGTAATTTGTCCATTTACTTTTTCTGCTTTTTACTATTGTAGCTTTTTTTGCTTTGTTCATATTCCCGTTTCAGAGGAGTATCGGGTGCTTTTTTGTCCAGGTCGTGAATATTTACAGAATTCTCAAGGGCAGGAAATAACGCCTGTACAAAAGCATTGTATAAAATCTGACCAATTAAGTACCAAACGTCCACTTTAGGATCTTTTAAACTCCCTTCGAAAACGGCCTTGGTGGCAATTTGATCTTTTTCGTGATTCTTGAATACCCAGGCTACTGCACCTACAATTGCTTCCCAAATTATTTTGAGAGGCTTGTCTTTATCTTTTTCCCAGTTTACAACTTTCAGATCCTTAATAATAGGTTTAGTATAGCCTATGATTTTACCATTTTTTGCGGCAGCTTCAGTATAGATGCTGATGGTGCCCTGTTTCACATCAAGATTGGCGTAAGCATCAATAAAATTATTCAGGTTAGTAATATCAAGTCCAACCATTTCTGCCTTTGCATCAAAAGTAGGAGTGCGATTGAGTGCATCTAATTTCATGTTTAGTGTAGCATGGCCACCATAAACATCCGCAGAAGCATCGGCTGTTGAAGGCAGCAATTCTTTATCCTTATTTACATTAGAAAGATTTTGCGCCAGTATATGAACATTTTTGCAATAGATATTCACTTTTGGCGAACTGTGGAAATCCCGGTAATGAATTTCTCCATCAAAAATTTCAAAGCGGTTTAATTTGAGAGGCATTAAATCATCCACTACATCAATCCAGTCATGACTTATCTTGGTTTGTTTAGTTGCTTCAGTGGGGCCACTCACAAAGTTCAAGGTTGGATGCTCAACTATTATTTTCCCAACTATTCTGCCATGAAAAAGTGCCCTCCATTCTACCGAGAGGTCAATAATATCAGCTGCAAAAAATGGAACAGGTATTTTGCCGCCTGTTTTGTTAAGTTCAATTCCTTTGATTTTATAAGCTCCCCTTATCAGTGCAATATCGATGTCATCAACATGGCCTTCATATCCGGGAATTTTCGTTAGCTCCCTGTTCACCCATCTCAAAACAATCCCAGGTAACAATAACCTGAATATTATGAGAGCCAGGATCAGAACTCCAAGCGAAATCCAAATCCATCTCCTTCTTTTTCTGATTTTTTTTACTGCCATATTCCAGATGCTATTTGTCATGCAATTGCCGTCCAATTGGAATTGTTCGGCTCAATAGCAATTTTTCAAAGCAGGGGTAAAAAGTTCAGGCGGTGAGCGTTTCGAGCTGTCTGTAAAGCGAAATCAGATTAATAGGTTTATTCATGAAAACCTCCGGAGTGCATTTTTCGAGGATTTCCTTTTTTTCATTATTAGCAGAGATCATTATAATGGGAATACTTTTGGTTTGTTCGTTTGCTTTCAGTGCCCTGCACACATCTCTTCCGTCCACCACATCCAAATGCACATCGAGAACAATCACATCCGGTCCAAAATTGAGTGTTACTTTCCTTGCCTGGGTGCCATCCTCTATAACTTCAGTATCATAACCTTTATGTTTCAGGATGGCTTTCAGACAATACAAAAAATCCTTATCATCATCTATGATCAAAACCTTTTTCATGACTATTGAAAAATAAATTATCGTACCAACATTAAAAATGCGGGAAATCAGACCATTAGTGCTTCTGATTTGTGGAAAAATATGTTCTCTGTAAAAAAAATTCTACTCGATATCCAGCCTTTTCATACGTATTATAAAATTCGTGCCTTTACCGAGGGTTGACTGAACTTCGATGGTTGCCTTATGAGATTGAAGAATATTTAATGTGGCCGACAAACCGAGGCCAAGACCGTTTTTCTTTGAAGTAAAATAAGGCTCAAACAATTTTGAAAGATCTTCAGTGGGAATTCCACAGCCATTGTCTTCAAAAATGAGCATATAATCCGTTTTGCCATCAATAATTGAAATTCTTAATTCGCCTACACCTTCCTCCATGGCTTCTACTGCATTGATGATAATATTAACAAAAGCAATTTTGAGTTTTTCCGGATCACCTAAAATTTCCATGGGCTCATCAGGGAATGAAACATTTAATTCAATTTTTTTCAACTGAATTCTATCAATTGCATTGGCGATTGCATCTTTCATCACCTGTTGCAGACTTACTTTTTCCAGGCTTGGCTCGGCTGGCTTAAAGGAATTAAGCAATTCGCCAATGAGTTCATTTATATTATTGGCATTTCTTTGAATTATATCCAGGTAAATTTTGGACTCGTCTTCGCCATTGGAATATTTCAATTGCTCAATAGAGAGATTTATATTATTAAGAGGATTTCTGATTTCGTGCGCAAGAATGCGGGCCAGTCTGCCGGTTGCTTCCAGTTTTTCAACCTGTAATTTTGATTTTTCCGCTTTTTTTAAGTTGGAAATATCATGAATGATTCCCTGAAAATTAATATGATTCTGCATGTCAATTTCCTTCGTGATCGAAAGCGTACAACTCTTTTTTTCGCCTGATTTGGTTACCAGGTCCAGCTCTATATTGGTGATATCGATTGCGTGCACAATCCGGTTTCTTAAAAGATTTACATCTTCCTGGTTGTCAATTAAATCGTACAGACTTAGTTCATTCAATTCCTCTTTTGAGTATTCGAATAACTTTTCAGTAGCAGGATTTACATCTTTGAATACCAGATCAGGGCCCGCAAGGAATACTGCATCGTTTGACCTTTCAAAAAAACTGCGGAATTTTCTTTCATTTTTCCTTACTGCTTTTAAAGCAGCTGCCTTATCAAGTGCATAACGAATGGTCCTCTCGAGTTTTTCAACGTTCAATTCAGGTTTTACCTGGTAATCGAAAGCGCCTGCCTTCATCGCTTCTATGTCTACCTGGCGGTTTCCCTTACCTGTGAGTAAAATGATGGGCTCTTCACAATTGTTCTTAATGGCTTCTTTTATTAAATCCAACCCGGTTTTACTACCCAAACGGTAGTCGATCAAATACAAATCGTATTTGCCATCGCAAATTCTGCTAAGGCCATCCTCATAATCAAAGCACCAGTCTATTATGAATTTTTTATCGGGAATACTCTTAATGTACTCACTGGTTATAAAAAAATCATCTTCATCGTCATCTATGATCAGGATCTTTGTGGCGGAATTAAGATTCTCCATCAATTCGGCGTTAAGGCCAATAATTTTATTTTGTTTTCTTCGATTTTATCTGTGATGATAAAAACACCAAGAGTTAATTGAAATATCATGCCAACTGGAAAATAATTAAAATAAATGGTTAGAAAGGGTTGGTTTCACCTTTATTTTAACTGATTTAAACGGCATTTGTTTACAAGGGAAGATAAATATCAAAACGGGCTCCAATTCCCGGGATACCCTGGGCCTTTATCACGCCGCCATGATGCTGCACAATTTTTTTGCAAATAGCCAACCCAATGCCTGTTCCGGTGTATTCAGATTTCCCGTGAAGTCTTTGAAAAAGTTCAAATATTTTGTCGGCATACTGTTGTTCAAATCCAATTCCGTTGTCGCTGAAGCTGATTCTATGGCAATATTCATTAGCATGACCCTGCAGAATTCCCTTAGCTGGCTCAAGAGATGCAGTTATTGTAATTCTTAGTGGCACATCCTTATTACTATATTTCAGAGAATTGCTTAAAATATTCACAAATAACTGGTGGAACTGCAGGGGGATCACTTTCATACTAGGCAATCCATTTGCTTCCACAACGGCCTTTTTTTCATCTATAATATCTGAAATGTCTTTTTTAGCTTCTTCGAGAATAACATTCAAATCAGTTGGTTCAAACATAACGGGAGTGGCCCCAATCTTTGAAAATTGCAAAAGTGCGTCGATGAGATTGGTCATGCGATTGGTCGCAGATATAATCCTTTCAAAATAATCCCTGGTTGTATCGGCGAGATTATCTTTTTCTTTTGCAATAATGAAATTGGTGAAAGTCTTTATTTTACGCAGCGGCTCCTGGAGATCATGGCTGGCCACATAGGTAAATGATTCAAGTTCCTGGTTGATTTGTTCGAGTTCCTTATTTTTTTCCTGCAGATTCTCCGTATACCGCTCCAGCATTTGTTCTGCCAGTTTCTTTGAAGTAAGATCGCGCGTTACCTTTGAAAATCCAAACAGCTCGCCGTTATTATCATGCAAAGCAGTTATCACCGTATTACCCCAAAAGGATTCGCCATTCTTTCTTATTCTCCATCCTTCATGGAAGGCCTTGCCTTCTTTCCTTGCAATTTCAATTAATTTTTCCGGAAGCCCCGATTGCTGATCTTCTTTGGGATAGAATACCCTGAAGCTTTTACCAATGATTTCGTCCGGACTGTAACCTTTGATTTTTTCAGCACCCTTGTTCCAGTTTTCAACGATGCCATCTTTGCTCAAAAGAAGTATGGCATAATCTTCTACGGCTTCCGTCATTTTGTGAAAGCGCTCTTCATTTTTTACTATCTGTTCATTTTTGTTCTGAAGTTCCAGAGTTGAATTAACCTCTTTGGTAATATCCAGCGAAATATTAAGTACTTCTACAACTTTACCCGCCGAATTCCGGGAAAAAACAGTTTCAAATGTGTGGAACCAGTGATACTTGCCATTTTTATGTCGCAGCCTGTATTTAAATTCTCCAATTATTTCTTCTTTAGAGTTGGCTTTGCGGTTTGCTTCACCTAGAAGTAATTGATTTTTTTCCGTAAGTGCGAGAAGATCGTCCGGGTGAATGATGGAAATAAATGAAGAGATTCCGTTTTTCATGATTTCATCTGGATCATGGCCCAGCAAATTTTTGAATCCTTCATTAACAAAAACATATTCACCAGTATTTACATTATATGCAGAAATGATTGTAGGAGCCAGGTCGGCGACCTTTTTCAAAAGCGATTGATTGGATTTGAGTTCCGCTTCAACAGCTTTTTGTTTCGTTTCATCCTGCACCGTTCCCAACAAAGTTTGAACTTCTCCTTTTTCATCGAGCTCCACATTGCCTTTTGCATGAATGACTTTTTGCCGGCCACTTGGAAGATTAATGCGATAGTAAAAGTCGAAAGATGATTTATTTTTCCTGGCCGTTTCTATTTCCGTTTTCACAATGGCAGCATCATCGGGATGATTGTACAACGCGAGTTTTTCGCGAATAAGCGATTGCGGTTCTAATTCATAAATTCTGTAAACCTCATCCGACCAGCTTAATTTATCTGATTTGATATCCCAACTCCAGTTACCTATCTGGGAAATGGATTGTGCCTGTTTGTAAAGATCCTGATTAAGTTGAAACAGGTGCTTTAAACAAACCGAATCGAGTTGAACCATGATTCGATCTACCTCTTCCATGATTTTCACCATCATAACAGGATCGGAAGTATATGAGGGAAGAAAATCACGCAGCAATTTTCTTCTGATAAAACTAATTTGTGAAATATCTTCAGGAACAATCTGATCGCGGGAAATAATGGGAAGCTGGTTAGTTAGCCACAAATTCAATGAATCACTTACGAACTTTGCGGCATTATTTTCTGCAAAATATTGAAGCAAATCAGTTGTGTAACCTTTGCCATTCGAGATTAATTCTTCTTCCGAAAGAGATTCAAAATATTTAAACAGGGGAACCTTCAGATCCCTGAATAATCCCAATTGAGCAACAGTATATTCTTCCACTTTGTTTTTAAGGAGAAATTGTGCATACGCGGGCAAATACTCACAATCAAAATCCTGATTTTTTTTTACAAGTGGAATCTCCCTGGAAGCGGGCTTTAGGGGTTTCGCAAGATACTGATCGGGCATGGTACACTATTTAGCGGTCGGTTATATATTATCCCGTTATTAAATCATTAATCATGCAGGAAATTGCTTCCCCTTATTTTAATAAACCGACCTATTCGACCGGGGAATTTTTTCTACAATTTGAGGAATTATATCTGTTAAATCCAGCTTTTTGCCTAAAAAATTCTGGCACGATTCTACAGGATTTCTTTGCTTGATATAACCCAAGCAACTCTTATGGCCCCCTCAAAATCCAAGTCTAATTCATCCAATGGTGAATTACTTGACCGTCCTAAAGCTCGTCCGATTATAAACACACAAAAAAATCACCATTCAGGTTCCGATGAAGAGGACATTGATCCGAGAGAACTTTTGTTGGTTCTCACGGAAGTAAAGAATGGAAATTTTGCGATCAGAATGCCGATAGATAAAGTTGGGACAGCAGGAAAAATCTGCGACATTCTCAACGATATCATTTCGTTGAACGAGCGGATGACTCTTGAATTTACAAAAGCAGGAAACACTATTGGTAAACAGGGTAAGCTTACTCAACGCATCGAAGTTCCAAGCGCAAAAGGTTCATGGAGCACCGGTGTTGAATCATTGAATTCGCTAATCTCCGACCTGGTACATCCTACCATTGAAATTGCTCACGTAATCAGCTCTGTTGCAAAAGGAAATCTTTCACAGGAAATGCCATTGGAAATTGGAGGTCATGCTCTGCAGGGAGAATTTGCGCGAATTGCCCGCGAAGTTAATGACATGGTGAAGCAGCTAAACCTTTTCTCCATGGAAGTAACCCGCGTTGCGCGGGAAGTTGGTTCCGAAGGAAAGCTGGGCGGACAGGCAAAAGTAAAAGGAGTGGGCGGTGTTTGGAAAGACCTTACAGATTCAGTAAACCAAATGGGTAGTAACCTCACTGCCCAGGTAAGAAATATTGCAGAAGTAACTACAGCCGTTGCAAAAGGAGACTTATCGAAAAAAATCACCGTGGATGTAAAAGGAGAAATTCTGGAGCTGAAAAATACGATCAATACGATGGTGGATCAGCTCAACTCTTTTTCTTCAGAAGTAACGCGTGTTGCGCGCGAAGTGGGAACAGAAGGAAAACTTGGAGGTCAGGCCCAGGTAAAAGGTGTAGCAGGAACATGGAAAGACTTAACTGATTCAGTAAACCAAATGGCCAGCAACCTCACCGGCCAAGTAAGAAATATTGCAGAGGTAACAACAGCAGTTGCGAAAGGTGATTTGTCCAGACAAATTACTGTGGACGTTAAAGGCGAAATTCTGGAGCTGAAAAATACCATCAACACGATGGTGGATCAGCTGAATTCATTTTCCAGTGAGGTTACCCGTGTTGCGCTTGAAGTTGGTTCTGAAGGAAGATTGGGCGGACAGGCAAAAGTGAAAGGTGTGGGCGGTGTATGGAAAGACCTTACAGATTCGGTTAACCAAATGGCGAGTAACCTTACCGGACAGGTTAGAAATATTGCTGAAGTGACGACAGCGGTTGCGAAAGGCGATTTGTCGAGGAAAATTACGGTGGATGTTCGTGGAGAAATTCTTGAATTGAAAAATACCATCAACACGATGGTGGACCAGCTGAATTCATTTTCGAGTGAGGTTACCCGTGTTGCCCTTGAAGTAGGTACAGAGGGAAGATTGGGTGGACAGGCACAAGTGAAAGGTGTAGCCGGAACCTGGAAGGACCTTACTGACTCAGTGAATCAAATGGCGAGTAACCTTACCGGACAGGTAAGAAATATCGCTGAAGTAACAACAGCCGTTGCTAAAGGTGACCTTTCACGAAAAATTACAGTGGACGTAAAAGGAGAAATTCTCGAGCTGAAAATCAACATCAATACGATGGTGGACCAGCTTAACGCATTTGGTAGTGAAGTAACGCGTGTTGCGCGCGAAGTTGGGTCTGAAGGAAAGCTTGGAGGACAGGCAGACGTACCTGGCGTGGGTGGAACATGGAAGGATCTGACAGACAGTGTAAACAAAATGGCGAGTAACCTCACATCGCAAGTGAGAAATATCGCCGAGGTAACAACAGCAGTTGCGAACGGTGACCTTTCCAGAAAAATTGATGTGGACGTAAAAGGAGAAATTCTCGAGCTGAAAAATACGATCAATACGATGGTGGATCAGCTGCGAGGTTTTGCATCCGAAGTAACGCGTGTTGCGCGTGAAGTGGGATCTGAAGGTAAACTGGGAGGACAGGCTACTGTTGAAGGAGCAGGAGGTGTGTGGAAGGACCTGACTGATTCTGTAAACCAAATGGCAAGTAATCTTACAGCACAGGTAAGAAATATTGCAGAAGTAACTACAGCTGTTGCAAAAGGCGACCTCTCCAGAAAAATTACAGTGGATGTAAAAGGAGAAATTCTTGAATTAAAAAATACGATCAATATTCTTGTTGACCAGTTGAATTCATTCGGTAGTGAGGTGACACGTGTTGCTCGTGAAGTGGGTTCCGAAGGAAAACTTGGTGGTCAGGCAAACGTACCCGGTGTGGGAGGAACCTGGAAAGACCTCACGGATAGTGTAAATAAAATGGCAAGTAACCTCACCTTGCAGGTGAGAAATATCGCAGAGGTAACAACTGCCGTTGCAAATGGTGACCTTTCCAGGAAAATTACTGTGGACGTTCAGGGTGAAATTCTCGAGCTGAAAAACACCATCAATACCATGGTGGATCAGCTGCGTGGTTTTGCATCTGAAGTAACGCGTGTTGCGCGCGAAGTAGGTACAGATGGCAAATTGGGAGGTCAGGCATCAGTTCCCGGAGTAGCAGGTACATGGAAAGACCTTACAGACTCCGTAAACCAAATGGCTGGTAACCTTACTGCACAGGTAAGAAATATTGCAGATGTTGCCATTGCAGTTGCGAATGGAGACATGTCTAAAAAAATTACGGTTGACGTTCGGGGAGAAATTTTACAGCTGAAAGAAACACTCAATACAATGGTGGATCAGCTGCGTGCATTCGCGTCGGAAGTAACCCGTGTGGCGCGTGAAGTAGGTACGGATGGAAAACTGGGCGGACAGGCTTTTGTTCCCGGTGTTGCCGGTACATGGAAAGACCTTACAGACTCCGTAAACCAAATGACAGGTAACCTCACAGCGCAGGTAAGAAATATTGCGACGGTGACAAAAGCCGTTGCAAGCGGTGACCTTTCAAAAACAGTTGCTATTGACGTAAAAGGAGAAATCCTCGATTTGAAAAATACCATCAACACGATGGTGGAGCAATTGAACTCATTTGCATTTGAAGTTACCCGTGTTGCGCGTGAAGTAGGTACCGAAGGTAAACTGGGTGGTCAGGCAGAAGTACGGGGTGTTGCTGGTACCTGGAAAGATCTTACTGACAGTGTGAACATGATGGCTTCGAACCTTACCAACCAGGTACGCGGTATCGCAAAAGTGGTGACATCCGTTGCAACCGGTAATCTAAAACAAAAATTAACGATCGTTTCAAGAGGTGAAGTTGCCCAGCTAATTGAAACGATCAATGAAATGATTGATACGCTTGCAACTTTTGCCGACCAGGTAACAACAGTTGCGAGAGAAGTGGGAGTAGAAGGAAAACTGGGTGGACAGGCGAGCGTGCCTGGCGCTTCTGGTATTTGGAAAAACCTCACGGAAAACGTAAACCAGCTCGCACAAAATCTTACAACACAGGTAAGGTCCATTTCAGAAGTTGCATCTGCCGTAACTAAAGGTGACCTTACAAACACCATTCGTGTGGAAGCAAAAGGCGAGGTGGAGTCTTTGAAAGATACCATCAACCAAATGATCACCAACCTGCGCGAAACAACATTGAGAAACCAGGAACAGGACTGGTTGAAATCGAACCTGGCGAAATTCGGGCAAATGCTGCAGGGACAAAGAGACCTGATCACTGTTGCTCAACGCATTCTATCTGAGTTAGCGCAGGTTGTAAGTGCACACTATGGTGCGTTCTACATTCTAAGACAGGATGATCCTAAAGAGCAGGTAAAATTGAGATTGTTTGCTGCTTATGGATATAAATCAGACAAAAACATTCCTACTGAATTTGAAATTGGAGAAGGTCTGGTTGGACAGGTTGCATTTGAAAAAGAAAGAATCATTCTTTCTGATGTGCCTGGAAATTATATTAAAATCAGCTCTGCTTTGGGAAGGGCAAAGCCGGCAAACCTTATTATTCTTCCGGTATTATTTGAAAATAGTGTGAAAGCTGTAATTGAACTAGCTTCTCTCGATGCATTCAACCAAACGCATTTGGATTTTCTCAGTCAGCTTACTGAAAGTATCGGTATCGTGTTGAATACGATTGAAGCAAATACCAGGACAGAAGAATTGTTGACACAGTCGCAATCGCTGGCGGGTGAATTGAAGATTCAGCAGGAAGAATTGAGGAGAACAAATGATGAACTTCAGGATAAAGCATTATTGCTGGTGAAACAGAAAAACGAAGTGGAAGAAAAAAACAGGGAGGTGGAAGAAGCCAGAAAATCACTCGAAGAAAAAGCAGAACAGCTTACACTCACATCAAAATATAAATCGGAGTTTCTTGCGAATATGTCTCATGAGTTGAGAACTCCATTGAACAGTTTGCTCATTCTTGCCCAACAACTTTACGAAAATGCCGAAGGTAATTTGAATGATAAACAAATTCGTTACGCAAAAACGATTCACTCCTGCGGTGATGATTTGATCCAGCTTATCAACGATATTCTTGACCTGAGCAAGATCGAATCAGGATTTATCACAGTCAATGTATCCCCGGTTCGATTTGGAGAGATTGCATCATTTGTGGAAACCACATTCAAACCGATTTCAGAAGCACGACATCTGCGCTTCACTATCGAAACGGATGTGAAACTTCCATTGATGATGGATACGGATTTACAGAGATTAAATCAGATCCTGAAAAATCTCCTGTCCAACTCATTTAAGTTTACTGAAAAGGGAGAAGTTAAACTCCGCATTTATGAAGCCGTTAAATCATGGAAACCCGGTAACTCAAGTCTGGATCAGGCAAAGCGTGTGGTTGCCTTTGCCATCAGTGATACGGGAATTGGTATACCTGTCGAAAAACAGAATATCATTTTTGAAGCATTCCAGCAGGCTGAAGGATCTACAAGCCGTAAATACGGAGGTACCGGATTAGGACTTTCTATCAGTCGTGGTCTTGCAGAATTGCTGGGTGGAACAATTGAACTTGAAAGCAAACCACTGGAAGGAAGTACATTTACATTGTATCTCCCCATTGAAAGCACTCCTGGTGTCACAACAAAAGAAACAATTGAGGATCTCTCCACCCTGGAGCAAATACATCTCAATGATCCGGATAGAGAAATTGATAAATTACTTGATTCCATCAGGGTTTCTGCAGCCTCACATACGGGAATAGAATCTCAGAGTCTGCATTTGGTAAATGAAATGATCAATGAATATGGTGATGACCGGAATAATATTTCGCCGAGCGACAAAGTGATTTTAATAGTTGAAGATGATTTGAGGTTCGGTAAAATTGTTGTGGATCAGTCGCACCAATATGGATTAAAAGCCATTATTGCAGTGAGCTACCTGGAAGTGTTTGAGTTTATCAACAGGTTCATGCCGATTGCAATTACGCTGGATGTGAAATTGCCTGACACCAGCGGATGGAGAGTACTGGATTTACTCAGGAACGATCTCAATTACAGGCATATTCCAATTCACCTCATTTCAGGAGAGGAGAACAGGCAACTCGCGCTCAGAAGAGGAGCCAGGAGTTTCCATTTGAAGCCCCTCGAGAGTGATTCCCTGCATGAATTGTTAAGCGATATTGTTGAGTATGATGCGAAGAAAGAGAAGAAGGTACTGGTAATCGAAGACAATGAAATTGATGCATCTCAAATAGCGAAGATCCTGAGAATGGAGCAGGTTGTACCGGAGATTGCATCAACGGGGAAAGAAGCGGAGGAAATGCTGGCAAAAGACGGTTATGATGGGATCATCCTGGATTATTCTCTACCTGATATTGCAGGAATGGACATTGTAAATCTGGTAAACGAAAAGAAACAAAAACTCACTCCTGTAATAGTTTATTCAGCACGGGATTTCACAAAAAAAGAATTGCAGCAAATTGGGAAAAATTCTCATTCGATTCTTCTAAAAGGGGTGAATTCTTTGGAACGCTTATTGGAGGAAACTGTATTGCAATTGCATATCGACCACAAAGCACTGGAGCCTGAAAAGAAAAGAGTGATAGAAAATATCAGGAAAAAGGATGATATTCTCTCCGGCAAAAATGTTTTGGTTGTGGATGATGATGTGAGAAATCTTTTTGCTCTCACCACTGTGTTTGAGAAATATAATATTAATGTGATTACAGCTGAGAGCGGAAATGACGCCATATCTATAATAAGGGAAGAACAACCGAAGGTGGATATGGTACTAATGGATATCATGATGCCGGAAATGGATGGCTATGAAACGATGCAAAAAATCAGGCGGGAACATAAGAACAGCACCCTGCCGATTATTGCAGTTACTGCAAAAGCCATGAAAGGTGATCGGCAAAAATGTATAGAAGCTGGTGCATCGGATTATATCACAAAACCGCTGAAAATTGATCAGCTATTATCATTGATGAGGGTTTGGTTTTATAAATAGTCAAATTAACTGTATTCAATGGAAAAGATCCTTTTGGTCGACGATCGCGAAGACAATCTTCTGTCGATATCGACGATCCTTGAGCCGGATGGTTACGACTTTATAAAGGCTAATTCAGGAAAGGAGGCTCTCAAAATTCTCTTGAAAGAGTATGATTTTGCCCTCATACTGATGGACGTTACCATGCCCATCCTTAATGGTTTTGAAACTGCTGATCTCATTTACCAGCGCGAAAAATTGAGGCATATCCCCATTATTTTTATTACCGCAAATGATTACGGCGAAGAGAATATTTTCCGTGGATATCGTACAGGTGGGGTTGATTATATTTATAAGCCAATCAACCCGGAATTGCTAAGGGCCAAGGTTGGAGTTTTTGTGGAGATCTATAAAAAGAACCGTCAGCTGGTCGCTCAGGAACAAAAATTAATCTCCATTAACAGAAGTCTTGAAAGTGAAATCAAAGAAAGGACGGCATCTGAGCAACAGGTGAAAGATTTGAACCGAAGACTTGTTGAAATCATAGATCGACTTGAATCTGCAAATAAAGACCTTGACGTATTTGCATTTATGGCTTCGCACGATTTGCAGGAACCTCTCAGAAAAATCCAGGCATTTAGTGATATTCTTCAATCACGATATAAAGAAATATTGAATGATGACGGCCAAAAATATTTAAAGAGCATTCAGAATTCTGCAGAAAGAATGCAGCAATTAATTAATGACCTGCTTGCGTTCTCTAAAGTATCTAACAATGAGAATGTAATGACAGATTGTAATCTGAATGAAATTTTAGCAGAGGTTGTTAAGGATCTCGAAAATAAAATTACTGAACGGAGCGCTAAAATTCAGGCCGATGAATTTCCAATCATCCCAGGGTACAGCAGCTTACTCCGCTCCCTGTTTTATAATCTCCTGGAAAATGCACTTAAATATAGCAGAAGAAATATCGAAACTCAAATTTCCATTCGTCATGTCACTGTCTCTTCTAAAACAGCACCACGACAAAAATTCTGTAGGATCCTGATCGAAGACAATGGAATTGGTTTCGAACAAAAATATGCCGAGCACATTTTTAGTATGTTCAGGAGACTGCATCCAATTTCTGAATTTGAAGGAACCGGAATCGGCCTGGCTATTTGTAAAAAAATTGTAGAGAAACACAATGGCTACATTTCTGCTCAAAGCCAAATAGATCAGGGCTCAACTTTTACGATTACTCTTCCATTGTACAAAAGAGAAACAATCAATACAACTACTCCAAAGGAATCACAAAGCGGGATAAATAATTAGGGGAATGTTCTCATTATCGTGGCCCAACTGACTATATCGCGTCTTTGCGATCTGGGCAACACATCCGCCCGTGAAATCTTCAGGGGCAATGAGCCAGGATGATTGAAAATCATCCTTCCTTTTTCCTGCGTTGCAGATTCCTCTCTGCGCCGGAAAATTTAATCAAAACACTGGCTATTCATCCCGGCTTGTTCGGAATGACAAAGAAACATTAGTAGCGAACGCATAATCCCTTTGGTTTGTCATTTCGAGCCGGTGCAACGCATCCGAGCGAGAAATCTGCTTCGGCATTGAGCCAGGATGATTGA
>PSRI01000095.1 GCA_003175935.1 Bacteroidota bacterium | reverse complement strand
TCAGTTCGCTTTGTTTGGGGAATCTCCAGGGCTCGGCTCCGTTTGCAATATATCCGTCGCTAAGAAAAATGACAGGGGTCATATGATGAATCGAGATTCTCACGGCCTCGTATACGGCGTCGAAACAATCGCTCGGAGTAGAGGCTGCGATCACTGGCATAGGGCATTCACCATTTCTACCGTAATAAGCCTGGAGCAAATCGCTCTGTTCGGTCTTTGTAGGCAAACCCGTAGAAGGTCCACCTCTTTGAACATCAACAATGATTAATGGAATTTCAAGCATCACTGCCAGACCCATTGCTTCAGCCTTCAATGCCATTCCAGGTCCGGAGGTTGTTGTGACTCCCAAAGAACCACCGTATGCTGCACCAATTGCAGAAGTAATTCCTGCTATTTCATCTTCGGCCTGGAAAGTTTTTACGCCAAAGGATTTGTATTTGCTGAGTTCGTGAAGGATATCTGATGCCGGTGTGATCGGGTATGATCCCAGGAAAAGGGTCAGTCCGGACTTTTGTGCCGCTGCAATCAAACCAAAAGCGAGAGCCTGATTTCCCATAATGGAGCGATAAACTCCGGGCTGCATTCTTGCTTTTTCAACTTTATATGTAGTTGTAAATGTTTCGGTGGTTTCGCCGTAGAAATATCCGGCTTGTAAGGCCTTAACGTTGCTTTCAAAAATTTCAGGTTTTTTGCCAAACTTGTCTTTTAAAAACTGGATGGTATTTTCCATTTGCCGGTTGTACATCCAGTAAAGAAAACCAAGGACAAACATGTTTTTTGCGCGGTCCTTTTCCTTGGTACCCATGGTGATTTCTTTGAGTGCCTCCCGGGTCATTTTGGTAACATCCATGGGAATTACTTCATAATTATCCAGGGTGCCATCATTGAGCGGGTTCACACCATCGGGATAGTTAGCCAGGCGAAGGTTCTTTGAATCAAAGCCATCTGTATTGGCTATAATTTTCCCTCCCTTCTTGAGAGTTTTAAGATTGACTTTAAGCGCTGCTGCATTCATTGCGACAAGAACATCGCATTCATCGCCGGGGGTAAATATCATGTCGCTGGAAAATCTCAGTTGGTATCCGCTCACGCCGGGCAGAGTGCCCTGGGGCGCGCGAATTTCTGCAGGAAAATCCGGAAATGTTGCAAGGTCGATTCCCATCAAGGCAGTATTGTTGGTAAACTGACTGCCAGTTAGCTGCATGCCATCACCACTATCGCCTGCAAATTTGATGACAACATCATTTAAAACTTCTGATTGTCGGGCCATTGGATTCTTTGAATTAAACAAGCAAATTTAGGGTATCAATAAATGAATTTAGTTCCAATTTAGGAAATGTTTGAGTCAATCGATTTTAGAAACATATGCTGACAGAGAGCTAATTTAGCACCATGCAAGTCCCATATCTCGTTGATCTTATTGCAAGTCTGGTTTTTGCCATTTCAGGAGCGCTCGCGGCGTATGGCAAGTTGCTTTATAAAGATATTTTCGGCGTTGCATTTACGGCCTTCATTACAGCAACCGGAGGAGGAACCCTTAGAGACATCATTTTAGGTGTACACCCACTTACCTGGGTAGCAGATGGGAATTACCTGATTGCCATTTTCTCAGGAGTATTGCTCACTATCTTTTTCAAAGGCTATATTAAAAAAATTCCAAAGACACTTTTTCTTCTGGATACGATTGGCGTGGCGCTTTACACAATTCTCGGCGTTCAAAAATCCCTGGCTCATGATGTGAATCCAATTGCAGCGGTAATCCTGGGAATGGTTTCGGCCGTGTTCGGTGGTGTGCTTCGGGACACTTTATTAAATGAGATTCCGCTGATTTTCAAAAAAGAGATTTATGCAACTGCCTGCATTGCCGGAGCATTTCTGTTTGTTCTCCTTAATTATTATGGTGCAGATCGCAACTTTAATTTTTTTGCCAGCATTGCACTAATTATAATCATCCGGGTTATTGCTGTTCGCTACAAAATTGCACTTCCCAAGCTCGAAGAATAATTTTCGCTGCCGAAAAATTCTAATCGTCGCATTTAAGTAATCTTTAACTGAATGGATCTTGACTTTCGCCTATCCGTTACTGTAATTTCACATCACTAAACTCTGTTTCGATTTTTATGGAAACCTCGTCTGAGGAAGGTGAGCAAGCAACTTCCAAAATCTTTCTCCCACTTTTACTTTCGCTTCTTTTCCTTGCATGTAAGAAAACGATTCATGAAATGAAGCCCGTAAAGGTCAACCATGTTCAAAAAACAATTATTGACACCATTCAAAAAACAACCACAGCGCTACCAAAGAAAAAGAAGAAAAAGCTCTATCTCACATTTGACGATGGCCCAAACAAAGGAAGTTCGAAAGTGCTTCATATAGCAGAGGAAGAACAGGTGCCCATTTCTATGTTTATTATTGGAGAACATGTTTATGCAAGTCGTTATCAAACGGAAGTTTTCGATAGCATTGAGAATAGCGGTTTGGTTGAGATTTGCAACCACAGCTATACGCATGCATGGCAAAATCATTACGAAAAATTTTACTCAAATCCCGATTCTGCAGTAAAAGATTTCGCACGTTGCGCAGATTCTTTGCACCTGGAAAATAAAATCGTGAGAATGCCGGGAAGAAATATATGGCGGACAGAAAATACGTCTTCCACTGATATAAAAAGGAGCGCTTCAACTGGAGATTCGTTGGAATCGGCAGGATATTCAGTAATCGGCTGGGATCTCGAATGGACTTATGACGGAAAAAACCTGGAATTAAAGATGGATGCAGACTCAATACTTAAAGAAATTGACACAGCGTACGCCCGAAATCTTACAAAATACCCGGATCACCTGGTATTTCTGGCTCATGATCAGGTTTACGCCGACCCGAACGATTCAGCTCAGTTACATATGTTTATTCGTAAACTGAAACAAAAAGATTATGAATTGTTAACTATAAGCAAGTATCCGGGCGCATCACAATAAACAAAGACGAATATTGTTACATTTACAGACCAAAAAACACATTATGGCTTTATTTAAATCAGGAAATCCAACGCTCTCAGAGAAACTCTTACAAAAAAGTATTACTGCTGAAGGTCAGGATACAATGACCATAAGAGGAACCCTGAACAAATTTGGATTCTTATTTCTAATGGTAATGGCTTCGGCCTTTTTCACGTGGAATGCGTTTTATAAAGGAGCTGATGTATCAGGATATTTATGGGGTGGATTGATTGGCGGATTTGTAATCGCGATCATCATGGTGTTCAAACAATCCTGGTCACCATGGCTTGCCCCGGCATATGCATTAGCGGAAGGGTTATTTGTCGGTGGAGTTTCAGCTTATTTCAATTATGCGTTTGAAAAAACCGCGCCAAATATTATCATCCAGGCAGTAGGACTCACTTTCGGAGTGGTAATCGCAATGTATATTTTATATAATGCAGGAGTCATTCGTGCTACAGAAAGATTTAAGTCGGTAATAATTACTGCCACACTTGGCATCGGAATATTCTATCTAATCGCTTTAGGACTTCGTTTCTTTGGAATGGACATACCATTTTTGCATGAGGGATCTACTTTTGGAATTATTTTTTCACTGGTAGTTGTAGGAATCGCAGCATTAAACCTCATTCTCGACTTCGACATGATCGAGCGTGGTTCACAAATGGGCGCGCCAAAATATATGGAGTGGTACGGAGCATTTGGTTTGTTAGTAACCATCGTATGGCTCTACCTCGAAATTCTGCGACTCCTGGCCAAACTCAATAGAAGATAATTTTACATCTGAACACTCAAATAAAATAGCCGGAAACTTATTCCGGCTTTTTTTTATGCGACTTAGTGGACCTTTCTTGCTCACTGAAGTTCGCGGAAGCGCAACGTAAGCGAGGCGTCCCGGCGTGAAATATTCTAATCACCATCAAGCAAATTTCCCAGGCCACCTAAAATACTACCTTCTTCTTTTCGGTCGTAGGTTCCATACTTCACAATTCTGGCTGCCAGTCTGCTTATGGGTAATGACTGCAACCAAACTTTACCCGGACCTCTCAATATTGCGAAGAATAACCCTTCACCTCCAAACATCCAGTTTTTAATTCCTCGTATAAATTCAATATCAAAATCTATTTGTCCGGTATAAGCGACTACACAGCCTGTATCAACTTTTAATATTTCGCCGGGGGCAAGTTGCTTTTCAACGACGTAACCACCTGCATGCACAAAGGCCATCCCATCACCTTCAATTCTTTCCATAATAAAACCTTCACCACCAAAAATTCCCGTTCCCAGTCTTCGTTGAAATTCAATTCCGATGCTGACCCCTTTTGCTGCACATAAGAATGCATCTTTTTGAGCAATGATTTTTCCATTTAACTGCTGCAAATCGAGCGGAATTATTTTCCCTGTGTAAGGCGCTGCAAAACTTACACGTTTCTTTCCGGCTCCTACATTAGTGAATGCGGTCATAAACAAACTTTCACCAACAAGCACCCGTTTGCCTGCGCTTATCAATTTCCCCAGTAGTCCGCCTCCGGCCGCTTGTTGTTGTGATCCGTCACCAAAAATTGTTTGCATTTGAATTCCATCATCCATCATCATAAATGCACCACTTTCTGCAATTGCTGTTTCGTTTGGATCCAACTCTACTTCGACGAACTGAAGCTCTTCGCCATAAATCTTAAAGTCTATCTCGTGATTCTGCCTCATAAAAATAATTTCTGTGAAGATAGAAATAATGATTGTTGTCAAAAGTTTAAAATCAAAAAGCTTTAAATGCAAATACACACTTCAAACAAAAAACCCATCCTGAAGAATCAGGACGGGTCAATTATAAAAACTAAAACCAACGTATATCAACTTTTTCTTGATCCTAACGGGTGTCCAAACATGGATTTACCCTTAATCACGCTCCATATCCACATTATGAACACAAGAATAAAAAATAATGGTCCTGTAAATCCTAATAACGCCACCCATTTTGTACCGTAAAATTTGCTCATCGGTCTTCTCAATCTTTCGGATATGAGATACATGGATGGCACCATCAACAGGGTCATGAAGAAAGCAAATATCAGTCCGAATATCAGTGTCCAGGAAAGTGGTCCCCAGAATACTACGCTATCTCCACCAAAGAAAATATGAGGATTCAGATTTTGGAAGAAGCTGAGCCAGTTCATATTTAAGCCTACAGCGAGAGGTAAGAGTCCGAGTATTGTTGCCAATGCTGTTAACAACACGGGAATGATACGAATTTTACCCGCCTGCACAATGGCTTCTTTGGTTCTAACACCTCTGCTTCTTAGTTCATCTGTAAATTCTATCAACAGGATCGCGTTCTTAACCACAATACCAGCCAAACCAACAATTCCCAGCGCCACCATGATCAATGGCATGGTCATACCCGTTATAGCAAATCCGAAGAACACACCTATGATACTGAAGAAAATCTCATTCAACACTATAAATGGTTTGCTCAAAGAATTAAACTGCAGTACCAGGATTCCGAAAATCATTCCCAGAGCAACGAGCAGCGCAGTTAACAGGAAACTTAATGATTCCTGCTGGTCTTCCTGCTGTCCACCTCCCTGCCTGATCGTTACACTTTCCGGTTTCCCTTTGAATTGTGCTACTGCCTGTGTAACGTCGAGGTTTACTTTGTTAGGATCATAACCATCGATCAGGTTTGAATAAATCGTAATCAACCTTTTTAAGTTCTTACGTTTTACGCCACCTAACGTATTCGTATAATCGAATTTAACCACGTTACTAATTGGAACCTGCCTGATTTGTCCCGTATTAAAATCACGATAAGTAATCTTCAGGTTTTGCAGGTCTGAGATACTGTTGCGCAGCATTTCATTGTACCTGATCTGAATCTTGTATTCATCTTCACCCTCTTTCAATTTACTAGCTTCTCTTCCAAATAACGCACTTCGTAGTTCCATTCCAATCTGACCTGTACTTATCCCTTCTCTCAGCGCTCTCTCACGATCTACTGTGAGGGTGAGTTCTGGCTTCGTAACATCCACATCCAGTTTTAATTTTTCAACACCCGGAATATTTACGCTATCCAAAAAGTTTTTGAGATTGACTGCAGTATGAACAATATCATCAAATTCATCACCAACCACTTCAATATTTACCGGCGCTCCACTGGCCGGACCATTTTGCAGACCCGAAATTGTTACTTCAGCTCCTGGAATTTCTTTGATCACTTTCCGCAATTCATCAACATATTTCAAAGTTTTTTGACCATTTCTCTTTTCATATTCCACAAAGGAAATCTGGATCCTTCCCAAATTGGCCTGTGTTCCTCTTTCACCCTGGAAAGGATCGGTTGCACCCACAGCAACGTTTGAAATCACAGATTCAACGATTGGATTATCATTGCCCAAAACCTGGAAGACTTTTCCTTCCAATACACTGGTGATACTGTCTGTTACTTCTGTTTTGGTACCAACTGGCATTTTTAGATATACATATACAATCTGCGGATCACCTGTGGGGAAGAATTCCGTCTTGGTTCTTCCAGAACTAATAGTTGCAACCAATGCAATTAGTGATACAATGAAAGCACCAAATACAGAAGCGATTAACCATCCGGGTCTGTTTCCTTTGAGTGCCCACCTCAATCCCCTTTCATAACTGTTCATGAGTCCGGGCAATACTCTTCTTTGGAAACCATGTATCACATCATTCAAAACAAACCTGTTGAACACAACAAGCAGCATCATAATCAGGAAGAAATTTCCTGAACCATGATTACCTGTAGCATGAAGTAGTATACCAAATCCTGTGAAAGCCCAAAACCAGGGCCTTCTGAATATGGCAGATTTAGGTTCCTGACTTGGATAATGTTCCGGCTTCATGAATGTTGTTGCAAAAACCGGGTTAATCAAAAATGCAACAATCAAAGATGCTGTAAGCGTAAGAATCAAAATGGTAGGCAGATAAATCATGAACTTACCAATGATTCCGGGCCAGAATAATAATGGGAAGAAAGGAGCCAGTGTTGTAACTGTACCCGAAAGTACGGGAGCAAACACTTCACCTGCGGCCATCTTTGCCGATGTGACTATCGGCATTTTACCATTATTAAATATCCGGTGCGTATTTTCAATTACCACAATGGCATCATCAACAATAATACCCAATCCAAAGAGCAATGCAAATAACACAATGAAGTTTAGGGTTACGGTTGTGCCAACAATTATATTAGCTGCAGGAAGGAACATGAATGCGACGAACACACTCAATGGCACACTTAGGGCCACGAAGAATGCATTGCTTACTCCCATAAAGAACATCAATACCAGTAGTACCAGGATAAAACCAATCACAATGGTATTGATCAAATCATTAAACGAAGTTCTTGTTGGCAAACTCTGATCACCACTAATTGACACCTGCAAATCAGGGGGAAGGACGGTCTTCTTCATTTCATCTACAATCGCATTAATTTTCTCCGAAGTATTAATAAGATTTTCTCCCGAACGCTTCACTATTTGCAGTGTAACAACATTCTTTCGATTGATTCTCGAATAACTTTCCTTTTCTTTTACCGTATCAATAACCTGTGCGATATCCCGCAAATAAATAGCCTGACCAAAAATGTTTTTGATCACGATATCGTGCATATCATTTGCTGTAACGAACTGACCTTTTATTTGAATGGTTGGCTGAATATTTCCAATCTTGATATTACCAGCACTGATATCCCTGTTTTCGTTAGCAATAGAATTCGCGATATCGTTGAAAGTAATTCCTGCTGCTTCCATTTTGAACTTGTCAACATTCACCTGAATTTCTCTTTCAGGTGCTCCGGCGATTTCTGCTTTATTAACTTCAGGTAATTCTTCAAACCTGTCCTGTAGTTTCTTTGCGTAATCTTTTAACTTCAGTCCATTGTACGGGCCGCTCACATTCACGAACATGATCGGAAAATCCGAGAAGCTCACTTCAATCACATCGGGTTCCTGAGTTAAATCGTTAGGCAAATCTGTGCGCGCTTTATCTACCGCATCTTTTACTTTTTGCTTGGCGATGTCAACCTTTACATTACTTTCAAATTCAACCAGGATACTACTGTAATCCTGGATGGAAGTACTCTTAATATTCCTGATTCGTGCTCCGGTAATACCCTTGATCTGTTTTTCGATCGGACGAGTAACCAGGTTCTCCATATCCTTTGGAGAAGTTCCCGCATAAATAGTCGACACATAAATTTGCGGCAATACTATATCCGGAAATCTTTCCTTAGGCAAGGAAGTGAATATATTTAGACCTACCAGTGTTATCACAATTGTGGCAACGTATGTAACCGTGGTATGATCGATTACCCAACTGGTAAGCTTGAATTCTTTAAATTTTTCTACAAATTTTTCTTTGAGATTCATAGCTGTTTGCTTTAGTCTTTCTGAACAATACCCTTTCTATTTTTCAGTCTGATCATTTTGACTCAGTATTCACCAGCTGACCATCATAAAGGCCCTGGTAACCCTGGGTGATCAGTACATCACCAACTTTCAATCCACCCTTGATTTCAATTTGTTCGCCATATACTGAGCCGACCTGCACCTGGCGCTTTTTCGCAATTGTTTTTCCATTTTCTGTCGCCAGTACAAATACATATTTGCCATTCTCATCAGTTTGCAGCGTAGCAATTGGAATCACTAATGTATTTTTTGACGCATAATCCTGGATCTTCACTTTAGCCAGCATATTTGGTTTTAATGATACATCGTATGGAACATGGGTCTCAATCATGAATCCGCGTGAATTTGCATTGATCGTTTGGCTGATCAGGCTCACTTTAGAATTTATTGTTTTATTGAGATCAGGAATTTCAATTGTTACTGGCGTTCCCTGCTTAACGCTGCTCAAATAAGACTCAGGAATATCGGCAGTAACTTTCAGTCCGTTTGATGTACTCACGATTTTCACCTGAGGATTAGAACCCACAAAACCTGTGAAACTTTCTCCGACCCTGATATTAAATTCGTCAAGGATACCAGTAACAGGTGCATAAACTTTAGTAAGCGAAATTTGTTCTTTAGCTACTGCCATTTGTCTCTCTACCTGATCAACTCCATTCTTTGCATTTACCAATTGAATTTCTGTTCCTATGTTTTGTTCCCACAGATTTTTCTGGCGCTGATACAAATCCTTGGCATAGTCCAATTGTGTTTCGAGTTGTTTAATTTGTTGTTGTGCAACAGAAGCGTCTGTTTCAAGAAGCAACTGCCCTTTTTTAACCAACTGACCTTTCTTTACAAATACATTTGTAACAGTTGTAGAGGCTCCCATGCCAGTGCGTGGTGAAACGAATACAATTTCGTCAGCATCTACTTTACCCTGGAGATCGATAAAGTGATTGAAGTTTTGCAACCCTAAAGTAGTTATTGCAACGAGCTTTGACTTTGGTGCATTAGCCGCAGATGTGTCAATTTTTGCAATTTCTCCTTCCAGTTTCAGAACCTGGTCATTCAATTTACTTTGTTCGGCTTTCAACTTTGCCAGTTGAGCTTTTTTACCAGCAAGATCCGATGGATTGCTGTCTTTATTTGCCGCTCCGCAGGATGCAAACGTCAGCGTCGCAATTCCGGCTATTATGATGATTAATTTTTGCATGACTTATAATTTAATTAGTGGCAATATTTTTTTTAAAGTTTTCCGATGGCTTTTATGTAATCTATCTTAGCAATAATTGCCAGGTAGAGTGCTGAAATAAAATTTGTTTGTGCCTGAACGAGATCCGTCTGTGTTTGATTTATCTCCGTGTTTGAACCTAAACCCTGCTCATATTTCTTTTTGGTTTGATCGTAAACACTCTCAGCCAAATCCATATTTCTTTTTTGAAAATCCATGGTATTTATTGCTGAAGAGAAATTTAAACGAGCCTGGGCCACATCATTGTCAATCGACAGTTTCATATTTTCAATGCTGTTTTGAATTTTGTCCAATTCCAGTTGCGCCGTTTTTATTTTGGCATCTCTGGACAAACCGGCGAATATTGGCACATTCATTCTCAATGTCACATAAGATGTAGTGAACCATGTTGCTTCTTTTGTAAAAATGTCCATCGTTTGACGCTGGGCATTCTTGCTGTAAGATCCCTGGAGTGATAATGAAGGCAGACTACTTAATTTATATCTCCTCACATTATATGAATTCAGTTTTTCAGCTAATTGAAGCGACTGATAATCGCGACGATCCTCATACTTATATAATCCTTCGTCCAGCAATCCTTCCTTTACCTGTGCGTAGCTTAGTGAATCTGTAAGAATCAAAGAATCACGGGCCGGCATTCCCATCAGGAATTTTAATCCCAGGTAACCATTTCCAACCTGAACATCAGTTCTTATTAATTCTGTTTGCAGATTCGAGAGCTGCACCTGGGCTTTATCGATGTCCAGCTTTTCTGCAAATCCGTTTGTATATAGTGCACGTGTGTCGTGTAGAAGTTTGTCTGCCCTCGCAATATTCGAATCCAGCAATTTTACCTGGTACTTCGACAATACAAGCTGATAATAGATCTTGTAAATATTCAGCCTGATATTTTCTTCGGTGATTTCAACATTTTTAGTAGCGTAGTCAAGGGCTGCCTGCCTTGCCTGCAAGCCGATGAATACCTGGCCATCAAAGAGGAGTTGATCCAATGTGATGGAGGCGGTTGAATTATATTTTGTTCCGAATTTGATTGGAACAAAAGTCCCCGGTTGTCCAAAAAAGTCTCCGGGCAAAAGACTTGTCGGTAGCTGGAGATAATTCGTAATAGATCCATTTGCATTTACCTGCGGTAATGCCAGTGAAGTAACATCGCGGTTAGTCTGCACCTGAAGTTTATAATCCACGAGTGCATTTTTAACCTGGACGCTATTTTTTCCGGCATAATCAATACATTCTTTTACGGAGAATGAATGAATCGGAACGGCCTTTTCCTGGCCTTTCACTACCTGAATGAGAATCATCAACGTGATTAAAATCCCAGCCTTTTTAAATCCTGCTTTTTTCATTGTTGGAAATTTTATTGCGTTCGGTCATATATTTTATGATCAGGTTATGTCCTTTAAGCGTTGCAATACCATATAAATAATGTTCGATAATTTCTTTGGTTACTCCCGCCAACGTGTACCTGCTGGTAGGATACAAATTCACATTGAAAGGAATCATCATCGATTCCAGGCGAAATTTGGAAATGATGTCAACATTCATTTCCGGACGAAACAAACCTTCTGTAATACCTCTCTCAAGATTGTTGCGAATAATGCGCAGGAGAAATTCATTTTTGTGTTTGCTGAATTTCTGAAATGCATTGTGGTGAAACTTTTCCATGTCGTGGAGCAACATGGGGTTCATATTACTGAACTGCTCGATTACTGAATCGAGCGTAATGAAGATCTCATCTATCGCGTTCTCGGATTTCTTGAAACATTCCATGCAGTCGGCCTGCATATGTGTGATCTCTGCATCAACCACTGCATCCACCAGCTCATCCTTATCCGCGAAATATTGATAAATCGTTTTCTTGGACATGCCTAACTGGGCTGCGATATCATCCATTGAAACCGACCTGATCCCATACCTCATATAAAGCTCTTCGGCCTTAACCTGTATTCTGTCTTTTACTTCCATTTTCTCAAATATCTGACGCAAAACTATGGAAACTTTTGTGGTTGCCAAAGTTTCCATCACATTTATTTACCATTTATCAGAAAAATGGAATGCTAAAAGGTTAAATCAGAATTTATGGACCAAATCCTTGCTTTTTTCATTATCCTGCCTCCCAAATTCTAATTTTGCTCTTCAAAGAACTCACATGCCCAGAAAAAGTCTGTTTAAGAAATTGCTACAATCTTTCCTGCAGGGCCTGATTATCCTCGCTCCGATCGTCATAACCATCTGGGCCGTGACCTCTCTTTTCAACTTTATCGATCGTATCCTGCCCAACCTGGTAGAGAGTCTTTTTCCTGATGTGAAAGACTTTTACGTAACGGGAATGGGGTTCATACTCGTGATACTTGTGGTAATGCTTGTGGGATATGTTTCTTCCAGTTTTGTCGTAAGCAAACTGGTGGATCTCTTCGATAGCATCCTGGAAAAAACCCCTGGCATAAAGATTATTTACACTACGGTAAAAGATTTTTTTGAAGCCTTTGCCGGCAATAAAAGAAAATTTGATCAGTCGGTACTTGTTGCCATTGATTCAATCGATATCTGGAGAATTGGATTCATTACGCGTCAGGACCTCACTGAATTTGGCTTACAGGATTATGTTGCAGTTTATGTTCCGCATTCGTATGGATTTGTCGGACAATTATTTTTTGTAAAAAAAGAAAGAGTAAAAATTCTAACGGATATTAATTCTGCAGAAGCAATGAAATTTGCAATCTCCGGAGGGGTAACTGAAATCGATGAAGAACATCGACATTCTGAAAC
>PSRI01000218.1 GCA_003175935.1 Bacteroidota bacterium | reverse complement strand
CGCCACCGCTATAGCTTGTACCTTCGCTATCGCTTCGGCACACAGGTTAGCGCACGCGGTCAGCGAAGCAAGGCAGGCAGGCAGGGCGTGAAGCCTTATGCTTTTGGTTTATAGTAAAGTCTGATTTCCATAGGATCTTCAGCACTACCATCATTATCATCCACCATCACAAACTCACCATCTTTCAATGAAACGATACTTGCTTCAATTCTACCGTTAATAATTAGTCTGATCAATTTTTTATTGGAGTCATAATACCAGGTACCTCTTTTGGTTTCTTTCGGATCATCATTACTAATTGTAAAAGTTTTGTTTTTATTAAACTGATAATCCATTTCAGCTCCTACAATTCTTTGTATTTTCTTTCCGCCCATTTCAGCATAATTAATTTCCCATTTCCTGCAAAGTATGTCCGGAATATCGCCGGCAACAATGCTGAAATTTTGAGCAAATAAAGAACCACCAGATACAATCAATGCAATAATTCCAATGCAAATAAATTTTTTCATAAGTCTATTGTTAGTTTTCATGTACGGATTTTCCCGGGCAATCATCACCAATTTAGGATACAACGAATTAGAATGAACAATTTGACATCTGACGATGCTGTTTTTCACTTAAGATAATTACACAGATGACAGATAGGAGATATATGATACAGGAAACTGTGAAGTTTGTTGTTTGTAGTAGTTTGTGGTTTGTGGTTGGTGTGAAAATGGATCAGATCACAGACATGAGATATATGATATAGGAAACTGGAAAGTTTGTTGTTTGTAGTAGTTTGTGGTTTGTGGCTGGTGTGAAAATAGATCAGATCACAGATATGAGATTATGATACAGGAAACCGTGAAGTTTGTTGTTTGTAGTAGTTTATTGTATGTAGTTAGTCTGAAACTAAAACATAACTCATATCCCATATCCTAAATCCTATATCCAATATGTCTAATCCCGTCAGGGAATTACCAGCACCAAATTTAATCACAAAGCAGTTGTTCACTAGCTCCTTTGCGTCTTTGCGACCCGAAGCAGGAGGGCTTTGCGCCTTTGCGTGAGGCCTTTCGAAATTATCTGTTTACTAGGTAGCCAAAGCTATGTACTGCATACTATTAGTTAGCAACAGCCGATTGAAAATATTCATCCAGATTTGCCATAGCAGCAGCAGTGCCTTCTTTGAAGCCCATGGTTACCACCATTTCAAGTGTGGCAAGATTATCGAATTTTTTTTCAACGTATACAGTAGTTACTTCGTGACCGGGCCTGAAAGAATTTTTTGTAATAGAAAAACCTTCTATAGTCGGTTTCCCGTTTTCGTCACTGAATGTATTCTTAGTGGAAAAATTTGTTTTGGGTTCTATTTTGATAAATTCAACTAAAGAATAACCTAGGCGAACTCCTTCAGGAGAAACCATTGCATACAACCAGCGGCCACCTACATGGAAGTCCATTTCTTTTGTCTCTAAACTCAATGGTTTTGGAGCAAACCACTGATCCAGTATTTCTGCTTTTGTAAATGCATCCCAAACAAGATCCAGGTCAGCAGCAAATTCCCTCGTTATGTAAATGGTATTAGTCCCTTTATCTACCCTAAAATCAAACAGGAGGTTCATTTTTTCTTATTTTTTAGTGTGAACAATACTTGATCGAGTTGTTGGAAGCTGTCTTCCATAATCTTCCGGAACTGATCGAGCCAAAGATCGATTTCCTTTAGTTTATCAATTTTAAGTCCATAATAAATTTCTCTTCCATCCTGCTTTTGAGCGAGCAGGTCGCATTCATTCAGAATACGAATATGTTTGGAAATGGACTGGCGGGTGATATCAAAGTGCTCCGCAATGGCGTTTGGCGTCATTGCCTGCACAGCGATAAGAACGAGAATTGCCCGTCTGGTAGGATCTGCAATAGCCTGAAATATGTCGCGTCTCATAACATTTAATTAAGAAGCCATTTCGTTGCAAATATATGCAACTATTTGGCTTCGCAAAAAAAATTTTCAACCCTTATTTGTCATTTCGAGCCGAAGGCGGGAAATCTGATTTGTTTGTGCCCGCCCGAACGCCCGCCTGAACGAGTCATTCGGGCAGGTACCGTTCGGTACGGGCAGGGTTTGTAGTTTGTTGATTGTGGTTTTTTGCTTTTGATCTACACCCAGCTTACTTTTCGTTTGTCATTTCGAGCCGAAGGCGAGAAATCTCCAACGCAAAAGAATTATATTGGAATCGTTGAAATCGGCAAATCAAATGATCGGAATGGATATGGGATAAAGGATATGGGATAGTTAGAAGTCATTTCGAGTCCCATTCCGGAAAGGCATTTGTCCGGGAAATCTGATTTGTTTGTGGTTTTTGCTTGGCGCCTTTGGGGCGCTCCATTAAATAAATAATGTTGCAAGGATATAAAAAGCATTTGAACCGAAGGCCTAATTGCAATTCACCATGTCTCTTTATCTTACCGGGAGCGGCAGGCATGCAAGAAAATAGAAATGCCTACAGCAAGCTATAGGCATTTGTGGACGGTAGCCGGTATGCTTGTAATAAGCATTGCTATTGTTTTTTCGTAGTATCAGCCGGTGCTTTAGCATCTGCGGTGACTGGAACTTTTTTTACGAACTCATCTTTCTTATCAAATATTAGTTTTGATTTCTCGGTTCCTTTAGATATGTAAACATCGGTAAAGGCAACGTCGCCCTTAGCGTTCTGTTCCTGCATCGCCTTGTCGACCGTATAACCTGCGTAATTTTTTGCGATATATTTCTGAATATCTTTTGGCAACTCTTTAAAATTTACAGTATAAGAATTTTGAGCAAATGCAGCTGACATTCCTATGAAAACTGCAACCACGGTGATGAGCAACTTTTTCATATTGTGTAGTTTAATGGTTAAATAAGAAAAAAATATAGTTGTTAATATTTTAAAGTGTTAATGGGTCACAAATCAAAATCCTGAAAGGCTTATCTCCTATATTAGCTTTGTCTTTTGAAGTTTGAAATTTTGATTTTTTTAAACTTATACCTTTCAGTAAGCAGACAATTCATATTAAGAACATCTGCATTTTCCAGGTAATTGTAATAGTCAATTCGTCCCTTCGAGATAGATGCCCCGCTAATGTTTGCATTTACATTCGATAAATTCTGTTTTTAAAATTTGACAAGTAGGTACAGGCTAAATTGCTTACGTTTAAGCAAATGAGGTTTTGTCGGGAGTTGAAACTTATGTATGCAAGGAATTCGAGGGGGGTATGGAGCAAGTGATAAGAAAGCAGAGAACCTGATGGTTTTACGGTTCACCGGGGTGACGAATCCGTGTTACTAAAAGTACATTTTTAAAACTATAAATTCAAATTTGTTTTGCACTGCCACTGAAGCTTGTAAAAATATCCCTGCGCCAGGCATCCCACAACTTTCCTCGCTTCATTGCGTCTTTGCAAGCTCACAAGCAGACAAGTCTAGGTACTAAGTACTATAACCTATCCCGCCATTTTGTTACGTATGCGGCTAAGCGACTCAGGTGTCATGCCCATCATTGAAGCGAGGTATTTTAGTGGCACCTGTGTAAATAGTTCCGGACTGATGTTCAACATATGTTTATACTGCTCTTCGGCAGTCATAGATAGCTGTGCAAACAGCCTCTTCTCGATAAAACTAAAACAACGGGTAATCAATATTCTTTCGCAAGCAGGCCATGAGGGAATTAGTTTTGGCAATTCGAGATAATCCTTTTTGCTGATGGTATATAATTCCGAATAAGTAAGTGCGCGAATATCGAATTTCGAAGGCTCATTGCAGATGATGCCTGCAAGATCAGTTATAAAATATCCTTTTGATGAAATCCATTGCGTCACATCTTTTCCATCATGCTTTGCATAAACCCTCACCAAACCAGAACGCTGAAAACTGAGCTTGTCGCATACTCTCCCTTCTTTTACATAGAAATCTCCTTTCTCCAGAGTGGTAAGGTGAAAGTAAGATGTGAGCGCTTTCATATCTTCATCTGGTATGCCAGTATAAGTGCGCAGGTATTGTTCTAATTCGGTCATACTATTTTCTTATCGTGTTCCTGAATCTCTTTTCAAAAATACCGCAATAATCAAATTCTTACCATTTATCAAGATTCAGCGTTTTGTGTTAGGCTATTTTCGTGTCTTAAAAATTTAAAACAGAACAAAATTAATTTATGGTTTTAGGACATTTTGGATTTGGACTTGGTGCAAAAAAGTTCGCACCAAAAGCATCGCTTGGAACATTATTTATGGCAGTGCAATGGGCAGACTTGTTGTGGCCCACATTCCTTTTGCTTGGGATAGAACACGTGAACCTTCGTCCGGATAATAAAAAGTTTCCATTGGAATTTTGGGATTACCCTATAACGCATAGCCTCCTGATGAGTTTGGTATGGGGCGCAATTTTTGGATTCATTTATTGGCTTATAAAGAAAGACAAACGTAGCGCGTTAGTAGTTGGCATTTGTGTGGTGAGTCATTGGGTACTTGACCTGATAGTACACCAGCCTGATCTTCCATTATTCCCTGGCAATGCTCCTAAACTTGGATTGGGTCTGTGGAACTGGCCGGTGCTTACTGCTGTAATTGAATTTTCTCTTTTTGCAATAGGGCTTCTATATTATCTCCGCACTACCCGTGCTAAAAATGCAAGAGGGAAATGGGGCTTATGGATGCTGGTAATTTTATTGGTGGTATTACATATTGCAGGTTTGTTATCTCCACTTCCTGCCTCATCACATGCTATAGGTTGGGCAGCCCAGTATCAATGGATATTTGTAATCATGGGCTATTGGGTTGACAGAAATAGAATCGTTTAATTCGCAAACGTGAGTAAGCGCACCTTGTTTGTTTTCGAGCATTTAAATAAAGAAGATGAAGAAAAAACTTCACAGGGTTCAGATATATGGTAGCACACAATGGATCCTCCTACGCGGATGAGAAGACGCGCCCCTTCACGCGACCCAGATTCAGGAATGAGATTACTTATCAAAAAAATTTCTTAAATAAAATTGCGCCTTTGCGAGAACCAAAGTATTGTGTCATTTCGTCCCGCGACAGTGCATTTAGCGTTTTGGCGTGAAATTGTATTAGGTAAAAAGTTTTGTTGGGCAGAAGGCCCGGATTGCTTAATATTGCATCCCCAATTTAAAGCCCAGATGGCGGAATTGGTAGACGCGTCAGACTCAAAATCTGGTATTGGCAACAATGTGCAGGTTCGATTCCTGTTCTGGGCAC
>PSRI01000073.1 GCA_003175935.1 Bacteroidota bacterium | reverse complement strand
CCTGCTTTTTATTTGGGCAGTGAAGACAATGACCTGGAAGAATTAAATCGCATCAATCTCAACGGTGATACAATTATCTGGGATACGAATCAATCCGGGGCAGTTGGAAGAATGAATACTAAAGGGCTTGACCTCATCATAGAAAGAATTAGTGGCGAATTGAGTGTACTGCCCAATGGCCCCGAGCTTGTAAAAGAGTTGAAAGATTGTTATCTCAAAAGCAATTCCATCCAGGAAGCTACTTTCAGGTTTGTTCACTACCTCTTCAAAGACTTTGGTTTAATTGTGGTCATTCCGGATAATCAGTCACTGAAAAAGAAAATGATTCCCGTTTTTGAAGATGATATCCTTCAAAATAATCCTTCTCAAATAGTAAGTAAAACAGCAGCCCGTCTCGAGGAAAATTACCATGCACAGGTAAATCCGCGTGAAATCAATTTATTCTATTTGATTGACGGAGTTCGTGAAAGAATTATACAGACCGATTCAGGTTTCAGGATTAATAATTCAGATATCAGGTTCACCAAAGATGAAATTGTAAAAGAATTAAATCTGCATACTGAAAGGTTTAGTCCGAATGTTGTCCTCAGAGGAATTTTTCAGGAAACAATTTTACCCAATATTGCATTTATAGGTGGCGGCTCAGAAATCGCATACTGGCTCGAATTGAAAGACATGTTCCAGCATTACGGCGTGCCTTACCCGATGCTTATCATGAGAAATTCCTTCATGATCATTGACCAGAAGTCGAAAGAAAAAATGGATAACCTGGGTCTTGAAATAGATGATCTTTTCAAGGATGAGATGGAGTTGATGAATGAGTTAGTTAAAAAGCAGAGCCATGTTAATTTGAGCCTCGATAAAGAACTTGAGGAAATAAGGAGATATTACGACGAGTTAAGGGAAAAATCCGGCGATGTGGATCCTACTCTTGCCCAACATGTAATTGCTATGGAAGTTCGCGCCTTAAAAGCCGTAGAGGAACTCGAAAAGAAAATGCTTAAAGCCGAACGCAGGAAATTTGAAAATCAACAGGTACAAATTCAGCAATTAAAAGCTTCATTATTTCCAAGCGGAAATTTGCAGGAACGAGTGGATAATATTCTTCCTTTTTATGCGAAGTATGGAAATGATTTTATCCGCAATTTGTATGAGAATTCCCCAACTTTAGAGCAGCAGTTTACCATACTAACCGAATGCTAATCGAACTGGTTGTTCCAGCCTTCCTTTTTTAGCTTACTTACTTTTTTCATTACTTCGGCCTCAAGGTTTGCTTTAAAAGAAGCTACCTTTTTTCCAATCGAACTATCGAATGCACCAATGATGGATGCTGCAAGTATTCCTGCATTCCTTCCTGCATTTAATGCTACTGTGGCAACGGGAATGCCGGATGGCATTTGCAGAATAGAGAGGACGGAATCCCATCCATCAATCGAGTTCGAAGATTTTATGGGCACACCAATCACCGGCAAAGGTGTTAAAGATGCAACCATACCGGGCAAATGAGCACTACCTCCAGCGCCTGCAATAATTACTTTTAGTCCTCGCTTTTTTGCGTTAGATGCATATTCCACCATTCTTTTGGGGGTACGATGCGCTGATACTACAGTGAGTTCAAAATCAATTCCCAGTTCCTTAAGGAAATCAGCTGCTGACTGCATCACATTGAGATCACTGTCGCTGCCCATAATAATTCCAACCAAAGGTTTTGCCATGTATGTCGAAATTTTAATTCTTAATTTCTTTCGAATTATTTTGAAATAACTTTTAGAGCCTGTTTTATTTTGTGGGCTTTATAAGACAGATCCTGCCTTTCATTACTAAGAATTGTTACGTGCCCCATTTTTCTCCCAGGCTTGGTTTCTTTTTTACCATAAATATGAACAAATGCATTATCCATATGCAAAACTTCGTTTAATCCATCATAAACTGCCTCACCACTGTATCCGGGAGCGCCGATTAAATTTACAATAGATGCCGGCATAATATGATCTGTATTCCCCAAAGGATATTCCAACATTACCCGCCAGAGCATATCGAATTGTGAACTGAAATTGGCTTCTATCGTGTGATGCCCACTGTTATGAACCCTCGGTGCAGTTTCGTTCACAAATACATCTCCATCATGATTCACAAATAATTCAATGGCAAAAATACCCGGGCTCCTGAGGGCTTTCACAACGGTCAATGCAATTGCCTCTACTTTCCACAAAGTTTTCTCAGGGAGTTCGGCAGGGCTGATTTGATAGTCCAGCAAATTAAGGTCTGGATCAAAAACCATATGCACTGGAGGATAAAGCGCTGTTTCTCCTTTTGAATTTATTGCTACAATCTGTGAGATTTCCTTTTGAATTGGAACCATTTTTTCCAGGACGCTGGGTCCATCGAAACCTTTTTGAAAGTCGTCAGGACTTTTTATTACCTGGATCCCTCTGCCATCATATCCACCCATTCCTATTTTGTGAACTGCAGGCAACATTCCACTGTGATTACTGATTTCTCCTGCCGTATTTGTAATTACAAATTCAGATGTTGGAATTTGATGATCTTTATAAAATTGTTTTTGTGTGACTTTGTTTTTAATTGTTTTAAGGGCTCCAGGGCTGGGAAATATTTTTTTCCCCTCCTGTTCCAGTTTCAAAAGCGCGTCTTCATTTACGGATTCAATTTCAATTGTGAGTACGTCCAGCTCTTTGCCAAATTTGTATACGTCATCAAAAGATTTGATATCGCCTTTAGTGAATTTGTGACATAAATGGGCCGCGGGACAATCAGGGTCATTTTCCAGTACATGGGTTTCTACCGGATAATTTGCAGAAGCCTGCAGCAACATTCTTCCTAACTGACCACCTCCTAAAATTCCTACTTTTACCATAGCTGTAAATTACCGCATGAAGATAGAGTTAAAGTGATACTATTCCATATAAAAACAGTTTATCTTTGAATAGAAATGATACCAGATTATCCCCGCAAAATATTTAAAGACGAAAGGCAGAATTACTTCCTGCTTATGCAAACTCTGGCTATCGATGCGTTATAAATTGAGATAGTTGCCCCAACTGCTTTGTTTTTCAAACTGATTTCTCATTTTATAATCTTTTCAAATGAAAACGATTCAAGCGCAATCAAATTCATCTCAAACGAGGGGTGAAGATTTCCTACCGTTGCAGGGAACAGATTATGTTGAATTTTATGTCGGCAATGCCAAACAAGCTGCCCATTATTATAAAACCGCATTTGGATTTCAATCTTTAGCTTACGCTGGCCCCGAAACTGGTATCAAGGATAAAGTGAGCTATGCCATCAGGCAAAATAAACTCACTTTTGTTTTGACAACCCCGTTACGAAATGCAAATCCTATAGCAGATCATATTTACAAACATGGTGATGGAGTAAAAGCTCTGGCACTTCGTGTGGACGATGCAAATTCTGCCTGGAAAGAGACAACAAAGAGAGGCGCAAGGTCGTGGTTGGAACCCGTTGAATTAAGCGATTCTGAAGGCAAAGTGGTTATGAGTGGTATCCATACTTACGGAGATACGGTTCATCTGTTTATTGAGAGAAAAAATTATGAGGGTGCTTTCATGCCGGGTTATAAGAAATGGGAATCGAATTACAATCCAACCGATACGGGCCTCATGTACGTAGATCATTGTGTGGGCAATGTAGGTTGGAACCAAATGAATAGATGGGTTAAATTTTATGAAGAGGTAATGGGTTTCAGAAATATTCTGAGTTTCGATGACAACGATATCTCCACAGAATATTCAGCACTGATGAGTAAGGTGATGAGCAATGGAAATGGATTTGTGAAGTTTCCAATTAATGAACCCGCCGAAGGCAAGAAAAAATCCCAGGTTGAAGAGTATTTGGATTATTACAATGGGGAAGGATGTCAGCACGTTGCTCTCGCGACAAATAACATTATTGAGACTGTAAAAGCGCTTTCATCCAGGGGCCTGGAATTTTTAACAGTTCCTTCAAGTTATTATGATGAGCTTTTCGACCGTGTGGGTAAAATAGATGAGGACCTTAAACCGTTAAGTGAATTGGGAATTTTAGTGGATCGGGATGATGAAGGCTATTTATTACAAATTTTTTCAAAGCCTGTAGAAGACAGACCCACCTTATTCTATGAAATCATTCAAAGGAAGGGTGCAAAGAGTTTTGGTAAAGGAAATTTCAAGGCACTATTTGAAGCCATAGAAAGGGAACAGGAAAAACGAGGAAATCTTTAGTAAAGTCTAATATACGCACGATATTTGCGGATAGATTGGAGCTTCGGACCAAGATAAATGGTTGAGCCAATTATCATAGGTCAATAGATCGATAGGTTGAGAATAAGAATGGATATGTTATGAGGCTAAATGAATATTCCCTATGTAACCTGCCGAAATACCTGGTTGGGAATTTAGCAGTAATTTTATTCAACCAACATGCCTAAAAGCTACTTTAAATCCATCCTGATCGCTGTTACAATTGTAACTGTATCACTGTCCGCATTATCACAAAATTCTTTCGTTGATTACCAAAAATCTTTTGGAAAAGTTGCTGATGTATTCCGTAGGAAGGAAGATACATTGCGAAGGCAATTTGAAGCCAAAGGATTGCAGTGGCCTGCCAAATATGTATATATCCGTTCCTTCAAATACGATAGTCAGCTTGAACTGTGGGTAAAAAATAATGTACGTGAGCCATTCAAACTTTTTAAGACTTATAAAGTTTGCGCCATGGCGGGTTCACTTGGGCCTAAAAGAATGGCAGGTGATTACCAGGTGCCTGAAGGATTTTATTATATCAATGAATTTAATCCTAATAGTCTTTATCATCTTTCACTTGGTCTAAATTATCCCAACGCATCCGATAAACTTCTAAGTGATTCATCACTTCCCGGAGGTAACATTTATATCCATGGATCATGCGTAACGGAAGGATGTATTCCGATTACGAACGATCAGATTGAAGAATTATACATCATTACTTCTTATGCAAAAGCGCAGGGGCAGGATTTTATTCCCGTGCATATCTTCCCCGTTAAATTCAACAATCCGCGAAGCACTGAATATCTCAACAGGTACATGAATGCGTATATGGAATACAAACCGCTGGTTGAAAATTTGAAATCAGCTTACTATTATTTCGAAAAGAACAAGCAGATTCCTGTAGTGATGATTAGTACACGGGGAAATTATATCACTGATGATATTCCGGAACCCGTAAAAGAAATGAAAGTAAGAGCTTCTGTATTCACTCCATCTGACAAAAAAATTCCTATTCCGGAAGATGAAATAGCTAAGGTGGTGAATAAGCTGCCGGTATATCCGGGAGGTAATTCGGCATTCCAAACTTTTCTAAATGAAACGGGAAATGAGTTGGCACCTTTGCTCGATGAAGGTGTGAAGAGTGCCTATGTACTCATTGAATATGTGATCGACAAGCAGGGAAAACTTGTGTATGCAAAAGTGCTTAAGGGCGGAAATGACGAAATCAATAAACGACTTGAAGATAAATTTGAATCCCTGCCCAATTGGACTCCGGCAGTACGCCTGGAACAAAATGTGGCTATCAAATTAAAACAAACCATCATAGTTGAGGCTAAATAGCTTCAAATTCTCCATATTTTTTTTATTATTCACTTCCAGGGAATCCTGAAATTTCTTCGAAATTTTAGTCTCTTTTTTTCGTTTTAGAAGTGTATCAGCGCCAACGCGATGAAGCAAGTTTTACTCTGCCTTTCAATATTGATTATAGTTAATGTTTCAGCCCGGTCCCAATCCATAAGTGGGACTGTGAATACTTATTACCAGGTGATAAAAGTCAATTCTTCTAACAGCACTGCAATTCTCAGCGATCCTACAGGGTTATCAACTGGTGTTCGGGTGTTATTGATCCAAATGAAAGGAGTAACCATGAACAGCACAAACACGGCGTCTTTCGGAGATATAACTACAATTAATAACGCAGGCAAATATGAACTGAATACGATTTGCGGTTTATTAAATGATACTGTCTCATTCCAAAATCAACTCATCAATAATTACGACTCGGGTGGTTCCATACAATTAGTTACTGTGCCACAATTCGCAAACGTGACTATAACGGGAACGCTTACGGGCCAAAAATGGGATCCTGTTTCAGGAACCGGGGGAGTGATCATTGTGGAAGCAAGTGGAAATATTACTGTGAGTGGAAATGTAAATGCCGACGGTCTGGGCTTTGGAGGCGGTACACTTACAAATTACACCAAGCCTCCATACGATTGTCAGTGGAACGTGACGGTTTCTGATTATTACACACAGCTTGTGCCACCTGGTCCCACGCCATACATGATTATTGGCGGACATAAAGGCGAGGGTATATCTGATTTCATAGTTAATAAAGAGTATGCACGTGGGAAACAGGTGAATGGAGGAGGTGGAGGAAATAACCACAACACCGGGGGAGGTGGTGGTTCAAACTATGGTGCAGGTGGTGATGGCGGACAAAGATCTCACGAAACTTTCTTCCTGTGTCACGGTGTGAACCCGGGATTGGGCGGCATGAGTTTATCAACTAATGGGTATACGGTTGCGAATAACCGAATATTCATGGGAGGCGGTGGTGGTGGCGGTCATGAAAATAATTTCCAGGGATTGCCCGGAGGTGATGGAGGAGGAATTGTGATTTTGAAATGCGATCAGTTAATTGGTTCAGGTGGTACAATTAGTGCCAAAGGTGCGCTGGCAATTAATCCGGCAAATACGGATCCATATTCTGCTGGTGGTGATGGAGGCGGAGGCGGAGGGGCAGGTGGAACCATAATACTTAACATGAATTCATTCTCCGGTACTGCTTCAGCAACGGTGGATGGCGCGCGCGGTTCTGATGCAGGGTACAATGATGCCGAATGTTTGGGGCCTGGCGGCGGGGGAGGCGGAGGAGTAATTTGGGTTTCACTCCCTTCAGTTCCCGGTTCACTCACGACTTCGTTTTCTGGCGGCAGTAATGGTGTCGTTAGTAATACCTGCGGTAATGCCGCATGCAGAAATATCTCTAATGGAGCGTTATCCGGTAGCGCCGGTGCGGCTTTAACAAGCAATCTAATTCCGGCGGGAACCACTTACAGTTGCAGCGCAGCGTTGGGCTTTGGTCCTCTTTCTGCTTTCTGGGGCCTGGTGGAAAATAAGAATGCCAATTTATTTTGGAACATCTTAAATCTGGAAGGGGTAAAAAAATTCATTGTGGAGCGGTCGGTCAACGGAAATGAATTTAAAAAAGTTGGTGAGTTGCCGGTCCAAAACAAAAATTCATATTCATTTACTGATCCACTGGAAAATTCTTTTAGTGGAAAATTGCTTTATCGTATCAGAGTGCTTTACATAGATGGGAATTATAGAAACTCTAAGATTATTGACCTTAATTTTAAAGGGCCCAATGCGTTTTCAATAAATCCCAATCCCGCTAATTCAAATTTGCATGTGCGCATAAGCATAAATGTTGCACAGGATGCTGAGCTTAAGATCTTCGATGGATTGGGGAGAATGGTCTCAAGTAAAAAAATTCAGCTCATAAAAGGACTAAATGATATTCCTGTGAAAATTTCATCGCTTAGTAACGGTTATTACTACCTGAAAATATCAGGAAATGCCTGGCAGTCTAATGCTCCTTTTATAAAAGCAAATTAACTTATCTCATTAATACCTGTACAGTTTCAGGTGTTCGCTGAATGAGAACGATTTGGCGATCTTTTGTAAGCCTTTCAAATATTTCTTCCCTGTAATGTCTAACAGTTAAAAGTGTTAAACCTTTTTCTACCTGCACATCAAAACTTTCAGATGCCCGGCCTGCCAGTTTTTCTATTTTTTCGGGCCTGTCATCAAGGCAAACCTCCAGACTAACGGCGCCGGTTTGTATGAGATTGGGTTTAATTTTTATGGAACCGAAGAGTTGATATAAATCTGCAATTGGTTTTTCGCCTACGAAAGAAAAATCCCTGGAATGTAAATGAATCAAAACCTGGTTTTGCTTGAGAACGATAATTGGTGGCAGGCCTTTTAAGTTTCCCTTTCGGATTTTAGTTCCTGGCAATTTTGGATCGAGGAAACATTTTACATTGAGCGGAATGGATTTATTCTGAAGTGGCTTAATAGTTTTAGGATGTATTACCTGTGCCCCATAATATGCCATTTCTATTACTTCGTCGTAGTTTAAATCGCTGATGAATTGCGCATCAGAAAATTCTTTTGGATCAGCATTCATTACACCTTCAACATCTTTCCAGATTGTCAGCGATTCTGCATTTAACATGTTGGCGAATACTGCAGCCGAATAGTCGCTGCCTTCTCTCCCTAGCGTGGTACTTTCATTTTCATCAGTTGCTCCAATAAACCCCTGGGTGAGTATGATATTTGTTTTTTCAAAAACCGGCTTAACGAGTTCATTTACTTTTCCCTGAGTGAAATTCCAGTCAATATTCGCGTCCCGAAAATTGTCATCCGTTCTAAAAATATCCCGAACATCCAGCCATTGTGAAAAGACTTCAATTTCGTTTAGGTAAGCGTTTACTATTGTTGTGGAAAAAAGCTCCCCTGCGCAAACGATTTGGTCGTAGTAATAGTCAAAATCCCTTACAGGTTTGTCGTGGAGCGCCCATTCAATTTCTGTGAATTGTTCCGATAACCTTTCAAGGGCAGGATTGAATTCTGTCACCAGTACATATTTAGCAGTTTGCAAATGCTGTTGTTTGATTTGTTCAAATAGTTGCAATGCCTGATCCTTTTGTCCATTATAGAAAGCTGCAACCACTTTCTCAAGTGCATTAGTGGTTTTGCCCATGGCAGACACAACAATCAAAATCTTTTCTCCAGGAAATTGTTTGAGAATATTTCCCATGTTTTTTATTCGTTCTACACTGTTAACACTGGCGCCGCCAAATTTAAATACCTTCATCGTGCATGTATTTCACTTAAAAATTCACCGAAAATTCTTTCGATTGTTTAGAATTTTAATCGCTTAAAACGGGAACAAATATAAATTTTCTCGATTTGCATTCAGAACAAAAATTTCGAATATTTGCTATAAGTCCGGATTGGATCAAACACGATTGCATATGAATATTAACCGCAATGTCCTCACACTTGATGAATTTACGATTCAACAGTTCAGAAGTATACCACATGCCACAGGTGAACTTTCGGGTTTATTGCGCGATATGGGTCTCGCAGCAAAACGCGTAAATGTTGAAGTGAATAAAGCAGGACTCGTTGATATTTTAGGCGATGAAGGGTCGATAAATGTTCAGGGGGAAGATGTTAAAAAACTGGATGTTTTTGCAAATAATCAATTTATGGGTGCCCTGCAACACGGTATTAGTTGCGCAGGCATCGGAAGTGAAGAGCTTCCCGATTTCGTAGCCTTTAATGATGAAGTGAGCAAAAATTCAAAATACGTTTGCCTTTTTGATCCATTGGATGGTAGCGGAAATATCGATGTCAATGTTTCCATCGGGACAATTTTTAGTGTTTACAGGCGGGTTACTCCTAAAGGGTCCATCGCCGATGAAAGTGATTTTTTGCAGGCCGGAATGAATCAGGTAGCTGCTGGTTATATTGTTTACGGATCTTCTACCATGCTGGTTTACGCTACGCGCAGGGGCGTAAATGGTTTCACACTTGATCCATCCATTGGGGAATTTTGTTTGAGTCATCCTGATATAAAATGCCCTGAGAAGGGGAAAATTTATTCAGTCAACCATGGCAATTTTTTCAG
>PSRI01000096.1 GCA_003175935.1 Bacteroidota bacterium | reverse complement strand
CCCGATGCTGAACGATTGTCCCTTTCAATTTCCGGTCCGAACACATTGGTCCTCGCAACAAGCAATGAATCATCTGAAATATTTGCTCCTTTACTATAGATAACATTTACATCTGAACCCCCCGCGGCTCTCACTCCCTGAAGGACACTCACAGATTTTTGCCAGTCGCCTCCAACGCTCCAGGTTCCCAGCATATTTCTTTTGCTGTCTGCAAGCGGACCAACAAGTGCAATGGTTCCGGATTTTTTAAGAGGCAACAACTGGTTTTCATTTTTGAGAAGAACAAAACTATGTGCTGCAATTTCGCGAGCTGCTTTGCGATTCTCATCGGTGAGAATATCACGGGCAACCCTCTGCTCATTGCAGTAGCGATAGGGATCATCAAACAAACCGAGTTTGAATTTGGCTTCTAATATCCTGCGACATGCCTGTTCAATTTCGGCCTGTGTTATTTTTTTCTCCTGTAGAGATTTTTTGAGAGTAGTCAGAAAACCTTCTCCAACCATATCCATATCAAGACCCGCATTCAATGCAAGTGCGGAAACCGCCTGCAAATCACCCATGCCGTGTGCAGTCATTTCATTTACTGAAGTATAGTCACTAACAACAAGTCCTTTAAAACCCCATTGCTTTCTTAATAAATCTGTCAACAACCATTTATTTCCTGTAGCCGGTACCTCATCAATTTCATTAAAGGATGACATAATACTTCCTGCACCAGCGTCAACAGCGGCTTTATAAGGTGGTAGATAATCTGAATACATCCTGATCCTGCTCATATCAGCTACATTATAATCTCTGCCTGCTTCTGCAGCTCCATATAGTGCAAAATGTTTTACGCAGGCTAGAATTGTATTTTCTTTAGATAGATCATCGCCCTGGTAACCTCTCACCATTGCTTTTGCAATCTGACTTCCCAAATAAGCATCCTCGCCCGATCCTTCTGCAATTCTTCCCCATCTTGGATCCCTCGCAATATCTACCATTGGCGAAAAAGTCCAGCACAATCCATCAGCAGACGCTTCGGTTGCAGCTATTCTTGCACTTCTCTCAATAAGTGGCATATCCCAGGAGCAGGAAAGTCCCAGTGGAATTGGAAACACCGTCTGATGTCCATGTATCACATCCAATCCAAAAATTAGTGGAATATGCAATCTTGATTCTTTAACAGCTATTTCCTGCGCCTTGCGAATCTTATCCGGACCAGTAATCCCAAACAATCCGCCTACAGAACCTTTTTTTATTTTTTCTTCTACATTCTGACTCACTACAGCGCCAGTCGTTGCTCCTCCGGGAGTCACCAGGTTTAATTGTCCGATTTTTTCATCAAGTGTCATCTTCTGCATCAGAGTCGTTACAAACTGATTCATTCTTGCATCTGAGGAAGAAGATTTTACCTGGGCATTTGAATAAAAGAAAACAGAGAAACACAAAAACAGAACAAGCTTTTGCGGAGATTTCATATTCCAGTTTTTATTTTTTGAGTAAATATGGTTCAATTGCTTTTTGCCAGATGGCATATCCCTTTGCATTCATATGAAGTTTGTCTTCAATAAAAATATCTTCTATTGGTTTTCCCGATGCATCGAGCATTAATGAAAATACATCTACAAAACCTGTTTTAGGTTGTTTGCTTAAAAATTCTTTGATTTTTGAATTGGCTTCCTTAGCCTTGGGCATTAGTTTTACACGACTGGGACTGGGCTTTATGGCAACGTAAACAATGTTTGCAGAAGGTAAATGTTTTCGAATCATTTGAAAAAGCTCAATAAATCTTGAGTACACAGTTGCAGCGGATATAGTATCGGAAGACGCAAGATCATTATCCCCACAATAAATCACTACCTGTTTCGGATCGTAAGGATAAATGATATCAGGGGCATAACGAATCACGTCAAGCAATGTCGAACCCCCAAATCCGCGATTAATTATAGGATAAGATGGAAAATAAGATTGTACATCTGTCCATTTAGTAAAGGAAGAGCTCCCAACAAAGAGAATTTCATGTTTCGGTACCGGGCTAATGCTGTCAGACTTTTTGAAAGAACGGATATCATCCCAAAACGCGGGCTTCTGCTGCGAATGGGCTAGAAATCCAAATGCGCAAAAACCGATTATCAGCGTAATTATTTTCGCAAATTTGATGCTCTTCATTTTTATTAATTTATTTCAATGAATTTATTAATTCGTTTTATTAAGATCGAAAGTAAATATCATCGGAACGTGATCACTGTATTTGATCCACTGATCATAGGTGCCCACCTCAATTCCGCTCAACCTATTTGCCAGATCACTTGACGCAAAACAATAATCAAGATGATAAGGCTTTTCTTTTTGCTTGTACAGATAAAAAGTTGGGTGCATTTCTTCGCCCTGATTTTGATTAAAATGCAAATGGTACAGACTTTGAATTTTCTTTTTCATCAAATGGTCAACAACATGCGTGTGATTTCCTACTCTTCTTGGCCGGTCCCAAATTTTATTACTGTTGAAATCTCCAATCAAAATAGTTTGCGGTCTTGATAAAAGCCTGTTGTATTTATGAATGGCTTTCCACACCTGGGTTATGTATTGACCATCCTTATCGCCAGGATTATTCGCCCATATTGCAAGGAGATTAAATTGTAATTGATCGTTTTTTACTGTAAGAGGCACGATCATTCTCAGATTTTCATCGTGGCCCCTCATTACTTTGAATTTAAAATCACTATAAGAAAGAATAGCCAGCCCTTTGTTTTGATTTTTCCCAAACCATACACAATCATTGGGCCTTGGCACCTTTTCTTCAAAAATTAATTTGTCGGGATGTTCACATTCAGGAACTACCACGATATCGGGGTTATAATCCAGGATCGACAATGCTTTTTTTCGGAAAGCCATATTGCAATTCCAGGTAATAATTCGAATCTGATGTTCTGATCGGGGCATTGATTTGCTATTTGATATCAGCACTTTCGGGCCGGGTTTTTTCAAACCCTGTTCAATTTTCATGAAGAGGTTCCAGATCAATTTTTTTGAGTGGGACTTTCAAAATCCAATTTCTTAAGGCCCCTTTGAATTTCGGGGCAACTCATAAATAATTTCCAAAGCAAACCTGTTCTATAGTTTTCGATCATTACCACAATAGGGCCCTCATCTATAGCAAGGTAAGAATTTGCATACCAGTTTTTCGATTCGCTAAAAGCATCCACGAAGCCATATTCTCCCCAAATTTTATCTCCCAAATCAAAATAGAAATGTTTGAGCGCCTGCATAGAATATTCCGGGGTATAAGGAAATGCAGAAAGCGCTGCAGTTGGCGTAATCACGCCGAGATCTTCAGTTGGTGAATGCGCGCCATATCCTTCATAATTATCGCTGGCAGTGAGTCCCCAACAATTCTCACCATAGCCTTTGAATTTTTTTGGGTTTGCAACGCAATACGCCCGATTGATAAGTGTGTGGTTCTTGTTTTGCTCCCAGTAATCTGCATACTGATCTTTCAATCCACGTGGATCTAATCCAAGAAAGGAATAGTGCGTGAAAAATAGTGGCCCGCCATAGTCAAAACCTAACGGTAAAGTATAACCGTAAAATGTTTTGCCATTTTTGAAAAAATTACTTTGAGCCCAGCCCCGATTATATACTTCCGAACCCACGGTGTATCGGTCAGCAGAGGCAGCTAAAATATAAGTAATGAGCGTTTCATTATATCCTCTTAATGGAAAATTCATGGCCCAGTCGTTATTGGGGCTCCAGTGCCAATACAAAACCTCCTGACCTCCATGGGTAAACCAATTCCATTCGATCTCATTCCATAGCCATCCAATTCTATTTCTCAATTCGTGTTCAACCGGATTATCCTGATTGAAATATTGTCGCACACACAATAGCCCCTGAAATAGATAACTCGTTTCAACAAGGTCTGCTCCATCATCTTTTCTGCTGAATGGAATTGTTTTCCCGGTTCCTCCATTCAACCAGTGTGGGAAAACTCCATGATAAGAGTTTGCTTTGAGTAAAAAATTTACAAGTTTCAAAAGTCGCCTTGCTGCGGTATCTCTTCCGATCCACTTTCTGTCGGTCGCAACAATGATTGCCATAACACCAAAGCCAGTACCTCCGGTCGTTACCACTTCGTGACCATAATCATATGCGACATTACTTCTTTCGCGTGCCATTCCACTTACAGGATGACCAAAATCCCAGAAATATTTGAATGTTTGTTTTTGCACGAGATCTAAAAGTTGACTGTCACTTAAGTTTTTATCAATCGTTACCTGTGAGGGAGCAACCTGCTTTTTTGCCGAAGTTTTTTGTGCAAATGCAGAAAATTGAAAACTGCTGGTCGTAACTACTACCAGAAAATAAAGGACAAGTCGTTTCATGCGATTTTAATTTATAAGTTAGGGCTCTGAAAGCCTAATTTATTCATGCCTGTTTTTATTTCCGGGCAACTCATAAAAAGATTCCATAGTAATCCGGATCTGTAATTTTCTATCATTACTACAATTGGTCCCTGGTCAATGGCCAAATAGGAATCGGCATACCAAAGATCTTTCAAAGAAAAAGCATCTACGAATCCATAAGTTCCCCAAATCTTATCTCCAATTGTATAATAGAAAAATTTTAAAGCAGACATTGATTCAGTGGGAGTGTAAGGAAAAGATGAAAGTGCGGCAGTTGGAGAAATTACACCATCATCATTATCCGGATCATGTGCGAGATATCCATTTACATTGTCATCGCTCGCTGTGAGTCCCCAACAGGAACTGCTATATCCAAAATAATTTTTTGGGTTGGATTTGCAATAGTTGTAATTAATGAGAGTATGATAGCTATTCTGATCCCAATAATTCGCATAGGCATCCGACAAATTATTTGGGTTGATGCCAAGGAAAGAATAATGCGCAAAAAATAAAGGGCCGCCATTATGCGGACCTAACGGTAATTTATAGCCGAAATAAGTATTATTGTTGGCAATAGCTCCGTTTGATGCCCAGCCATTATCATAAACTACTTTGGGAATCGAATAATTTACTGAAGATGCAGCAAGAACATAGGTAATCATTGCTTCGTTCCAACCCTTAACGGGAAAATTCATATCCCAGCTATAGTCAGGACTCCAGTGCCAGTACAAAACATTTTCATTATTTTTTCTGAACCAGCTCCATTCTACTCCGTTCCATAAATCGTTGATATCATTTCTCAGTGCAGTTTCATCGTCAGAGCCTGCATCGAAAAATTGGCGCGCAGTCAGTAACCCCTGCATCAAATAGGACGTTTCTACAAGATCAGCTCCATTATCTTTGGTACTAAAGGGAATTACGGCTCCTGTATTTCCGTCCATCCAATGTGGAAATGCTCCATGGAATTTCACCGCATTGTTTTTTAGGAAGCCTACAATTTTTTGCATTCTTGAGAGACCCTCTGCGCGTGAAATAAAATTTCTTTTGATTCCAACGAGAATCGACATGATTCCAAAGCCTGATCCTCCGATTGTAACTGTATTTCCTGAAGTATTTCTTTCGCGGGCGAGCCCTGAATTTTCGTGAGCAAATTCCCAGAAATACTCAAAAGTTTGTTGTTGAACGAGATCAAGCAAAGCACTATCGCTGATGACCGGAAATTTAGGAGTGGAATCAATCGCTGTAATTAGTTTGAGGCTAATGGCAGAAAGCAGTGTTTTTTTTGATTGGGAGAGAAGACCTGTTGAAGCTGTAACAGAATACTGGGACAGTGAAATAAGCATTGAAGTTGGCTGAATGATAACAGAACTGTCGCCATTCGAAAAAGTTGCTGATAAGGCCACATTGTTGCCTGCCTGATCTTTGATTGTTATTGCGCTGGTCACTGAGCTATGATCCAGTGCATCATTAAAATTGAATTTGAGTTGCGGAATTTTTGTGACGTTATAATATATGTATCCGGAAAACAATCCATTTACGGTAAGGTTATTAAAACTGAAGGTTTTAGAAACAGGAGGACCGGGTGGTGAAGAGCTATCAGATTTTTTGCATGAAGAAATATTGGCCAGCATTAAAATGACGACGCATAATCTAAATAAGAATAATGGATATGATGTTTTTTTACTCAGCATGACCCTTCATTAAATAATGGTTGCCTGAAGATTTAACTCAACAGGCAACCGACCCTTTATATAACCCCTGTAATCAAAATTATTTTCCTCTTCCTTCAAGTTTCACCAGAGAATTCACTTCATTGTCACTTAAAGCCTTATTATAAATTCTCACTTCATCAAGAGTGCCCACCAGGAAACTGGCCCAGGGTTGTGAGTCAGTAGCCGAAGTGAGACTAGGTGTAGTTTGGAATTGTACGGTACCAAAAACGAGCGGCCCACTGTTTGCAAAACTCAGCGAACCAAATCCTGCATCAACATCGTTGGTAATGGGAGATCCGTTCACGTAAAATTTAAAAGTATGGCTTGCATCGTCATACGAAATAGCAAGAGCAACCCAATTGTTGAAAATTGCAGGAAGGCCATCTTTCACTATCCAGTGTTCAGGACCACTACCATTTGTGATATGACCGCGAAACTTTGCAGCATCAGCAGTGCTTCCGTTTTCAAAGAACATATCAATATTGCCCCAGAAATTATTAGTGTTAGAAAGATTTACCAGTCCCACGATTCCGTCTTCATTAACCGGGCTGTTCACCCAGTAGGTAATGGTAAAACTATTCATTTCAGTAATTGATGTCCCGGGGTCAAAGAGAACGTAAGAATCTTTGGCGCCCTGCATACACTGACCTTTGATTCCTTTGGTAAATGTGGTTCCGGTATTTGTTCCCAAATTCCCAGATACGCTGTCAACGTAGTTTCCATCGAAAGCCCAGTAGCCAACAAGATTTCCTGGAGCAATATCTTTGGAGCTGGTAAAACCACCAATGTTTAATGGCGGCGCATAGCTGTCGGGATCAAATTTTTTATAGCAAGATGAAACCAGGATGGTAGCGAAGACCAGGCATGCCATCAAGGAATATTTATTAAGATGTTTCATATCCTGAATTAGTTTTTTGTTATAGAATTCACTACCGATTAATAACCCGGATTTTGAGTTAATACGCCTGCGCTCAGATCGATTTCATTTTGAGGAATCGGCCATACTTCGTTTTTACCTGCTACAAAACCTTTTGAACCGAGCACGGATGGACCGCGGCCCTGGCGTACAAGATCAAAGAAGCGATCGAATTCCATGGCGAGTTCTACTCTCCTTTCTTTCCAGATGGCATCGCGCAATTGGTCTTTGTCGGTAACGGTTACATCAGGAAGAATGGCATTATTTCCACCTCTTGCCCTTGCTCTAACTGCGTTGAGAGAAGAAAGTGCGAGGGTAGAATTTCCTGTTTCATTTGCTGCTTCTGCATTCATCAATAGAATTTCGGCAAAGCGCATTACTCTTACATTTTGCTCCGAACCTTCTGAACATTCGCCACCATAATCTCCGAATGGAACATATGATTTTTGATTGTACATCGGGTTATCACCTGTAGGAGGAATTGCATCCCCTTCAGGAGTTGTTTCTCCTCTGAAAATGATGGTTGCATCTTTCCGCGGATCACCAGCTTCAAAGGCGTCAACAAGATCCTGGGTGGGAACATTGAAGCCCCAGCCACCACCATATGAAGCTCGCACTCCCTGAACTTGCGAGTACTGTGAATTGGAAAAATCACAATTTCCCGGGACATAAGTGCACTGGATTTCAAAAATGGACTCCACATTATTTTCATTAGGAATTCTGAAGAGTTGCTCGAAATCAGGAAACAATTGGTATCCCATAGTCATTACCTGGTTTGTATAACTCAACACATCATCCCATTTTTTCAAATACATAGCAACTTTTGCATGAAGGCCGAGTGCTGCACCTTTAGTGGCACGACCAACATCATTTGCACCATAGCTTTGAGGAAGCACACTTGCAGCATCTGTAAGATCCTGTTCAATTGCTGCCCAAACCTGTTCTTTTGGCGTACGGGGAATATTGTATTCACTTGCATTAACGGGAACGTGTAACCGAAGTGGAACATCTCCAAATGCTCTTACCAGTCTGAAGTATGCATATGCCCTGAGGAATTTTGCTTCCGCAAGGTATCTTGCTTTTAAATTCTCATCCATTGTAATACCAGGAACATTGTCGAGCACCTGGTTGGTGAGATTGATTTGAGCATATTCTCCATTCCAGAAATCCTGTATTTGACCTTCTGTTGAACTTGCAGTGAAATTGTCGAACTTATTCATGAAAGTAGCATCCGTGGGGTTGCTACCTTTTTCCGCATCATCAGAACCCAAACTTTCTATTGCAATGGGAGCAAATGCAACCTGGGTCCATGAACGTAAGTTTCCATACATGGAATTAACAGCTTTAGTTGCATCGGCTTCTGATTGCCAGAACGCTTCTGCTTTTTGCTGTCCCTGCGGAGGTACATCTAAAAAACTCTTGCTGCACGAAAAGGTGGCGAGTACTCCCAGTATCGCTGCCACGCTTTTGATATGATTCATATTACTGAGTTTCATATTGAAAAGATTTTTTTGTTTAGAATGATACATTCACTCCAAAATTGTATGTGGCATAAAGCGGATATACATTGGTATCTATTCCCCTGTCGAGCGCGCTGCCGCCGATTTCAGGCGAGAATCCTTTATAGCTAAAGAAGTTCAGTGCATTTTGTGCATTCACATAAACTCTCAGCTGTTTCATGAAAAGCCTTTGTAAAACTGCATTGCCAAATGTGTATCCCAATTGAATATTTCTGATTCTGAGATAGCTTCCATCTTCCACGAAGAAAGAGTTTGGTTTGTAGTTATCTCCACCACCAATATTCACAGAAGGATAAGTGTTTGAAGTTCCCTGTCCATGCCAGCGGTTATCATAAAAATCTTTTGAGAAATTTTCTGTTCCGTAGCGGATTCCAAGATTGGCGTTATAAATCTTAACACCTGCAACACCCTGGATATCCAAAGTAAAATCCCATTGCTTATAGTTCCAGGTTGTATTAAACCCATAGAGATATTTTGCATTTGGATTTCCGAGAACAATTCTGTCTTTGCCATCGATAATTCCATCTTTGTTTTGATCGACAAATTTGAAATCACCAGGTTTGGCACTTGCAGCCTGAGGAGATCCTGCAACTTCTGCATCATTTTGGAAAACCCCGGCAACCTGCAATCCATAAAATTCTCCGATTGGTTGTCCAACTACAGTGCGTGTAGCTAACTGACCGCCAGTTGCTGCACCGCCACCGCCGTACACAGGATTTTCTCCTGTTTGTGTTTTGGTAACCTTATTGTCATTAATTCCAAGGTTTGCGCTGATGCGATAAGTAAGATTTTTGCCAATATTATCTTTCCAGGTTAGAGTGAATTCCCAGCCTTTGTTTAGGATGGAAGCCTGGTTACCCACGATGGTTCCGGAACTTGTTCCCAAAGAACCGAGAATGGGGATTGCAAAAATGGCATCGATCGTTTTTCTGTTATAGTAATCAAATTCGAAATTCAATTTGTCTTTCTTGAAAGCGCCTTCAACACCGATATCATATCCCTGCGCTTTTTCCCAGTAAGTAACTGGTGGCACCTGCTGGTCAATATTTGCTCCGGTTGCGATGGTATTACCAAATTGAACTGAGTAACCGGGCCAATGATCAACCAAAACATATGGAAGGTTTGATGGAACTTTAGCATTACCTACAACACCCCAGCTACCCCTTACTTTCAGGTTGCTGAAAATGTTTTGATCGGCAAAGAATGGTTCATCAGTTACCAGCCAACCGGCTCCTACTGAAGGAAAATAACCCCATCGTTTATCTCCGGAAAACTTTGAAGCGCCATCTGCTCTAATCGATGCGTTCAACATATACCTGCTCTTGAAAGAATAGTTCACTCTGGCGAAGTAGGAAGTGAAATGTTCTTTATCACCTGCATCAGTTACCGTGCTGGATCCGGTGTTGCCCAAACTCAAATACAAATCATCTTCAGTACTATAAGGAACCCCCTTTGCATTTCCTGTGAGGGAATAAAATTTGTTTTGCTGAGCACTTTGTCCCACCAATACTCTTACACTATGATCATCAAATCTATTATCATAAGAAAGAGTGTTTTCAAATATCCAGTTACGAGTTTCAGTTCTTCCAACAGTTAGTGAACTAAGTGTGTTTCTTTGTTTTAAAGTGGCCGCATATTCGGGAACATAATTCCTATATTCGGCCTGACCGAAATCACCACCTAAACTGGTATGGAAAGTAAAATGTTTGGCGAATTTTAAATCAGCGAATACATTTCCTGTTGCCCTGTAATTTTTTGATTTCTGATTATAGTAATCGAGGGTAACTTGCGGATTGAAGTTTGCACCATCTCCCAAATCAAAATCAGATGGATCACCGTAGCTGCCATCCTGGTAGTAAACAGGAACAATGGGTGCCGCAGCAAACAGTTGGTGGAAAATATCAACAGGAATATCAGTTGAGTTGCTTGCCATTCCTGTAACGTTATATCCAATTTTAAGCGGTTTGAAAACGACGAAATCGTTTTGTAATCTCACTGTATAACGTTTGTAATTATTATTCTCAACAATTCCATCCTGGTTAAAATATCCAAGAGAGAAGTTGTAAGTGGATCTTTCCGAACCACCACTAACCGAAACCTGGTGGTTAGTAACAAATGCATTTCTTAAAATCTGGTGATACCAGTCGGTACCTGTACCAAATTGATTGGGATCAAGATTTGTGTTACCTCTCAGCTCATTGATGGCTTGCGCGTATTCGCTACCGTTAGCCATGTCAATTTGATTGGTTACACTTTGCCAGCCTACATATCCATTATAATTAACGGTTGCTTTACCCGATTTTCCTTTTTTAGTTGTAATGAGAACCACGCCGTTAGCCGCGCGAATACCGTAGATGGATTCGCTGGATGCATCTTTAAGTATGCTGAGGTTTTCGATATCGCCAGGATTTAAGAAGCTGATATCATCATACCAAACTCCGTCTACAACATATAATGGATTTTGATCTCCATATAACGTTCCGATACCTCTGATTCTAATTTCAGGAGATGATCCGGGTGCTCCATCGTTTGTAATTTGGACACCGGCAATTTTTCCCTGGAGTGAGCTTATAGGATTGGATGCAGGTTGTTTTGAAATTTCTTCTCCTTTAATCTGTCCCACAGCCCCGGTTACATCAATTTTCCTCTGTGTACCATAACCAACCACTACAACCTGATCGAGTTGTTTGGTTGATGGAACCAGTTTAATATTTACTACTGACTGATTGTTTACCGCCACTTCCTGTGTTGTAAAGCCGATATAAGAAACAACCAGCGTTGCATTTTCAGGGACCGTGAGTTCAAAATTCCCCGCGTTGTCGGAAGTGGTTCCTTTGGAAGAACCCTTTACTGTAATTGAAACTCCAGGCAAGGGTTCGTTCAGGTCATTGGTAACTTTTCCAGTAATTCTTATGTCCTGTAGTTCTAAACTATTCTGGCGGATGACAATTAAATTCTCTTCGAGAATCTTGTAAGTGAGATCTGTGCCCGCCAGCACGAGATTTAATACGTCAGCAATGGCTGCTTTATCAACATTGATCGAAACTCTTTGATGCAGGCCCTTAAGTTCGCTATTAAAAAGGAATCGATACGAGCCCTGTCTTTCGATTGTGTTGAATACTTTATTAATCTCAACTTGTTGAAGGTTCAGGGATATTTTCTCCTGGGCCCGGGCTTTGGCCATAACCTGGCAAACGTTGAGGCAGACAAGGATTAAAATAAGCTTCATAACAATCATCGCTTTGATAAGAGCAGCGGGGAAACCGCTCCTACATTGGACTAGATATTTTTTCATACATTTATCATTAAGGGTTTGTAAATGAAAACTTGAACCTTCTGTTTCAGCCTAAGGACAAGTTTTTCAGAACCTGTTCACGGGAAATGCGCCAACATTTCCCGTTTTTGCAAAGTGATTAAGTAGTATTATCCGGGTTCATTTTTTCATATCATTTTGTGATAATTACAGTATCTCCATCAATGTGATATCTAAAATTATTGGCCAGTTGCAAAGCGCGCAGGGCCTGTTGAATGGATTCTTTATTAAAGCTTCCTCCACTTCCACCGAATTTGTATTGCTTCACTTCCTCATTTTCAAATTTGAAAACCACTCCATATTTTCTTTCGAGGTCCAGAGCGAGATCTGCAAATGACTTATCCTGAATAAAAACCTGGTTATTCAGCCAGGCTGTTTCCATAATTACACTGTCGCGGGAACCGTAGTTGATTCTTCCAATTGCTACCATCGGTTCTTTTCTTGAAGTTCCGGGAACTGTCTGAAGTCTGTTTGCATCATTCATCACCGTTAATTTCTCACTGGGTTTGAGAATTATTTTTTCGTTGGGCCTGTCCTTCATGGTTACCTCAATCATTCCACGGATCAAACTCGTTTCTGTTGTTTTATCGTTGGGGTAAGATTTTACATTGAATGCGGTGCCCAGCACTTTAATATTTATTTTTTGGGTATGGATGATGAAAGGCCTTTCAGGATCTTTTACCACATCAAAATATCCTTCTCCACTCAGATCCACTTCCCTCGTTTCATTTCCAAAAGTTTTTGCATAAAGAAGTTTGCTTCCTGCATTCAACCAAACAACGGATCCATCTGGTAAAACAATTTTGGACCTGGAGCCCATTTTTGTGGACACTTCATTTCTATCTACCGTATTTCCTACGGAAGAATTTTGAGAATCCGTAACAGTAGAAGTATTATGATGGAAGAAGAAAAATGAGGAGACACCTAAAATTAGGACAGTAATTAATGAACCAAAGATTAGTTTTCTCCTGAGCGGACGATTTCTTGTTTGATCGGAAAGAATATTATTTTCTTCGGATTCCTGTTCAAAGGAAAGGCCTCGATCCAACAGCCTTTCGATGTGACGCTTTAGTGCGCCGTTAATCTCATCGTGGTCAACGGGCTTTTCGAGATGCCAGAGATCAGAAATATTTTGAATGGAATAATGTACATCAGGGTAGGAGCGCATCAATTGCTCCAATTCCTGCAGTTCTTCCAGGCTCGCTTCGCCAGAAAGTTTCTTGCCTAACAAGTACCAGATTTTCTCAGCAGTCATTGGACAGGTATACACTAATATGACACCCGGGATTATCCGATACCCCCAAAGGCTGAGAAAATATATTTATGGTTTATGGTTTATAGTTTGTGGCTTGTTCATGCCTGAAAAACGTTGACCCCGCGTCTAACTGATAATTTTTATGGTGAAGCCTGGATAAATTATAGTCGATGATGCATAATTGCGGTTTGTAGAAAGTGGCCGCAGGAAAGATTTCCGGCTTTGTAATGGGACACAAAAAGCCATCCTAAAATTTGGACCGCTGTTGAAATTTAAAGAAAGATTTATTTTTAAAATATTTGGCCGGAAATTATGAGAAAACTATATATTTGTACTGTAATAACTATTGTTACAGTATGAATAACGGACGATTTGCCACAGCGCTACATATTCTCACCCTTCTGGAAATCAAGAAGGAAGAATTGCTATCGTCTGAATTCATTGCCAACAGTATCAACGTTAATTCTGCTGTGGTTCGTAAGGAAATAGGTAATCTGCGGGCACATAAATTTATTGAAAGCAAGGAAGGTAAAGGTGGCGGTTATACATTGGGAAAACCGGCCTCGCAAATTCATTTATCAGAAGTGTATAAATCTGTGAATGAGACCCCACTGCTTGGCAGGTCAAATGATCCTAATCCGGATTGCCCCATCGGCAAACAGATCAACGGTCATCTGAAAGAGTTGTTTACTGCGGCCGATGAGACTTTTTTGAAGCAATTAGGGAAGATCACCGTGAGAGATTTCGCAAAAAAATTTAAATAAATTTTTTTATTTGAAACTGTAACAAAAATTAATACAGTTAAACCATAAAGTAAAAAATATGAAAGTAGCATTAATTGGAGCCACAGGCTTCGTCGGGAAAGCAATCTTAAATGAACTGCTTCAGCGAGGTCACCAGGTAACGGCTATTGCCCGGAACCTGGAAGCAGTACAGCAAAAGAAAAACCTTATAACAAAGCAAGTAAATGTTCTGGACGCAGAAGCAGTATCCGAAGCAGTAAAAGGACATGATGCTGTTATTAGCGCTTATAATGCAGGTTGGACAAATCCGAATTTGTATAACGAGTTTTTACAAGGTTCTCAGGCCATCCAGGAGGGTGTAAGGAGGTCAGGCGTAAAAAGACTTTTCGTCAACGGCGGTGCAGGCAGTTTATTTGTCAATGAAGGCCTGCAGAATGTGGATACACCTGATTTTCCAGCAGAATGGAAAGCAGGGGCTTTGGCTGCAAGGGACTATCTAAATATTCTAAAAAAGGAACAAGATCTGGATTGGGCCTTTCTGAGTCCTGCCTTAGAAATGCACCCGGGCACTTCAGGTGAAAGAAAAGGAACATACCGCACAGGTAAGGATACACCTGTCTATAATGAAGCCGGCCGAAGTGTCATTTCTGTTGAGGATGTAGCCGTGGCCATTGTAGATGAAATAGAAAGTCCAAAACACACACGCACGCGCTTCACTGTTGCTTATTAAAACGGCTGTGAGGTGAAAGTTTTTCTTTAAACTCTTTCTTCATGCTTTTCTATGCTCGTAGTAAAATCTATTTTGCAACAAGTATAGAGTCGCTCAAGTCTTCGTGAGTGCAAAACCGCTTCGATAGCTATCGGGGCTCTGATTAACAGTCTGAAAATAAAAAGCCATCCTAAAATTTGGATGGCTGTGTTGTGTTTTTCCTCTCCCGATATTTATCGGGAGGACTTAAGCCACCCCGATAGCTCCTATGTAAAGGTATTTGCTGCATGGATTAAAAATCATGCTGACATTGAATTTGGTTTTATGATTTCGGTTTTAGATCATTTGGATCTTTTTATCACAGGTGGTGAAGCTCCTATAAGCAGTCGCTACAAGCGTGGTGCTGCAATTCTATGTTATTCCTAAAAATAAAGATATAAGGCTGCAGACTATCGGGAGCAGTGTATTTCAACTGCAGCAATCGGGAAGCAGTCCCTGTATCTGTATATCTACCTTTCTGTGATTTGATAAAAAATTAATCCGTTTCCCTGGAATTACTAATTACTAACTCCGATTCTTTGTTTTATTGTATTACTCCTTTCTGATAGGGTTGTCCCTGGATCATCACAGCCCTCATGCGGCGTAACAGTTTGCGGGCAACCCGAATGATGGCCTGATTTCGTTTCATTCTTTTAGACCATTGATCAAAACTATCCAGTATTACCGGGTCGATTCTTATGGCTTCCCAGGCGGCTTCTACCAGCAAACTGCGAAGTTTCTTGTGTCGTCTTGCGGTAAGGCCACGCACCCGATCAGTTTGTCCGCTGCTATTGGTATCGGGACAAAAACCAACAAAATCATTAAGCGCATCAAAACTTTTAAAACGATGTATATCGCCTACTTCCAATAAAAACATCATGGCTGTGGTAGGTCCTACGCCCGGTACGCTGCTGATTAATTTTGCTTGCGCTGCGTATGCCCCTTTTCTCCACGATCGCAATTTAGCTTCTACTTTTAACAACAGTTGCCGCAATTGAGTGATCTGTTCTATCATCAATAGTAAAGTATCCGCTAATAATTCATCGACTGCTGCCTGTTGTTTCATCCATTCTAAAAAATTCCGGCTCCAGTTGTTGCGCATGTATGGCTCCGGTATTTCAATGCCCTGATATTTCAAAAGGCTTTTTACCCGGTTCTTACTCTGGTTAATATCTCCCACCAGTTTGCTGCGATAACGAATCAGATTCCTGTGTTGTTGTATCGTTTCATTGGGAACATGGATTGCCCGAAGTTCACCTCCAGCCAGATGTTGAGCCAATTTTAGAGCATCCACCCGGTCTGTTTTTCTTTTTCTTTCCTTATCGGTAGTGGACACATCTGCAGCGTGCACCACGATACATTTCATTCCAACCGAAGTTAAACTACGCTGCAGGTTAAATCCCCACGCACAACTCTCATATACACACGAAAACTCAGCTCCCGGATAATGTTTTTGCAAATGTTCGATCAACACCGAAGCACTCGCCCTCATCCGGTGATTACCCAGGCAAATCCCATTACATAATTTAGCCACCTGGTAATCTTTCTGATGAACATCAATGCCCACATAAATTACCTTTCCCTTAAAGTAATTCGGATCTCTATCTTTGAGGTGGGTTTCGAATGCGGCCGAAGTTTGCTGTTTCATAATTGAAAAATTTTGAATGATTAATCAGCAAAATTCTTCCTTGCAGCCATTCATTGGACTGTTGCTGCTTCGAAACCTTTTACATATAGACTATCGGGG
>PSRI01000044.1 GCA_003175935.1 Bacteroidota bacterium | reverse complement strand
GTCTTACTTTGAGAAGCTTCCTTACTCAACCTTGACAAAATAAATCAGGCATTCTCGTTTGAAATGTCGCGGAGCTTACAATTACTTCTAATCTCTACCAGTAATTTAACAACAATTGAATGCGCCGAATTCAAGCAACGGTCGAAGGAAAATTTTGAAGCCGCCTGTAAACATTCAGGGCAAATTATCCAAGACAATACTCCCATTCTCCATTTTTTGAGGGCCCCGTGAATCCCATTTTTGTACTGTCAATATCGACAAGACTTAAACAAAACAAATTATGCAAACAGTTTTTAATGTTCCAACGAGAGAACAAGTGACAGGGGTCAATCAGACAATTTTTGATAATCTGCAAAAAGCACTTGGCTTTGTTCCAAATCTTTATGCAACAATCGCTTATTCAGAGAATGGTTTACAGCGTTATTTAGCTTTTCAAAATGCAAAAACGAGTTTATCGAATAAGGAAAAAGAGGCAGTAAATCTAATTGTAAGCCAGGAAAATGGCTGTATTTATTGTCAAAGTGCGCACCTGGTTCTGGGGAAACTCAATGGATATTCCGATGAGCAACTATCAGACATTAGGAAAGGTAGAAGTGAGAATGCAAAATTAAATGCATTGGTGCATCTGGCATCCGAGATCACAAGGAATAGGGGAACTGTAAATGATGAATCTATTTCTGAATTTTTCAATCAGGGGTACACGAAAGAGAATTTAGTTGACTTGATTTTACAGGTTAGCGACAAAATCGCGATGAATTACCTTCATAATTTAACAAAAATTCCTGTAGATTTTCCGCTTGCCGAAGCAGCTTAAAACATATTCTTAGCATGGTGGTTTTATATTTCTAAGACCACAATGCTTTTCAAAAAAAATAAGCACACATGAAAAATGAAAATATAAAACATCCTCTGCCACCATTTACAATAGAAACAGCCTTGTTGAAGGTGCAAATGGCAGAAGATGCGTGGAATTCGAAAGATCCGGAAAGAGTATCCCTAGGTTATAGTATTAACACTGAGTGGCGAAACCGGACTGACTTCATAAACGGAAGGGAGGAAGTGAAAGCATTCTTAAAACGGAAATGGGAAAAAGAATTAGAATACAAATTAAAAAAAGAACTCTGGGGTTTTCGGGGAAATCGAATGGCAGTGCGATTCGAATATGAATGGCACGATCATTCGGGACAATGGTTCAGAAGCTATGGCAATGAATTATGGGAATTTGATGAAAACGGGCTCATGGAAAAAAGGTTTGCAAGTATCAATGATTTGGCTATTGAAGAAAAAGATAGGAAACTCAATTCGTAAATTTGAATGTTGAACGCACATCAGACATATACCTTAATAAATCCAGGGAATCGAAAACTTGCCTTCAAAATTTTTTCTTTTGAAGACAATAGCTCCTTTGATCATATTCAAAGACTCAATTATTATTCTTTACTATTCATTAAAGAGGGCAACGGAAAGTTGATAGCAGATTTTTCAGAATTTTCCTTTACAGGCAGTTCATTGTTTTGCTTTAGTCCATATCAGCCCTTTATGGTTGATAGCGAAGAGCCTTTAGAAGGTTTCGCTATCAACTTTCATCCTGACTTTTTTTGCATTCATAAACACCAAAAAGAAGTGGCGTGCAACGGCGTTTTATTTAATGATATATACACTCCGCCTATGGTGCTTTTGAAGAAAGAGGACGTCCATCATTTGGAAACAATTATTGAACAGATTCTGGTCGAAATGCAAAATTTGCAGCTCGCTCAATATGAATTATTACTTTCTTACTTAAAAATATTCCTAATCACAGCTTCAAGACTAAAAGTTGATCAAAACCCACTTGCAAAAAATAAACTTCAGAATGCGAAAGAGCCTTTCATTCTTCAAACTTTAAAGGATGCCATTGAATCGCATTACAAGACAAAACATACAGCGAGCGATTATGCTTCACTCTTAAACATTTCCCCCAAAGCATTGACAAAAATCACTAAAAAGCATTTCAACAAGACATTGACAGACTTGATTTCTGAGAGAATTATTATTGAAGCCAAACGAGAACTTTACCTCACCAATAAATCTGTAAAAGAAATTGCGTATGAATTGGGCTATGACGACGAGTACTATTTCAGCAGATTTTTTAAAGTTAATGCCGACGTTTCTCCTCAATTATACAGGGAAACAGTAGGTTTTGCGAGAATCAATGCTTAGTTCTAAGAATTCAGAATTAATTTTATAAGATCGTTATTTAGAATTTCATCGGTGATTTTTGTAGTTGTCACCGGCTCCTGCATTGGATGTTGCTGAAAAATATTCTTATATAAATCCTCAACAGTGTTTGAAATTGCCAGTGCTTTTTCTTTTGATAATTCATAAATTCTGTTCCTATACCCCGTATTGAACTTCAAATTACCAGGATCAACGAATCCCGCTTCAATATATGCCCTTGTCTTTTTTGCACAGCGGCATGGATTTGATTTGTTCACCAGGCCACATCTTTTATTCATCCAATTGTAAAGATCCTGCCTTGCTCTCATTAGCCGAATGCGAAAATTACCTGTCGATATTCCTAATATTTCAGAACCAAGCTTGTGATCAATTTCAAACATTTCACCAAGAATGTAAATGATCCTTTGTTCCCTGTCCAGACAAAGCAGCATTCCGGCGGTACAACTTATCCGAATTTCCTCAATGGATTCGGACAGTTGATTTTCTTCCTGATCATTCACATCATTATCAGGCATGGCATCGATGGAATCAAAGTAGTTTTGAAAATCAGTAATCACCAATTCTGATTTTTTTCTTTTAGCACTCAAAAAATGATTGACTGCAATTCTGTACAGCCAGGTTCTAAATTGACTTTTCCCTTCAAATTTCGATAATGCCGTAATGGCTTTTATAAAAACTTCCTGCGTCAGGTCTTCTGCATCCTGCGTGTTTCTTGTCATTTTTAAAGCAAGATTGTATATATAAACCTGGTGCCTGAGGATCAGATTTTGAAGCGCCTTCTTATCACCGGCTAATACGAATCGCACCAGTTCAATATCGTCGGAGTCAAAATAATTGTCTGAAAATGGATTGTCCACTGAATTAAATTTAATCTTTCAAATCAAATTTGCCTTAGTCCTCCATCAACTGTTATTTCATTTCCGGTAATATAAGAGGAGTCGTTTGTGGCAAGGAACAAAACTGCCTTTGCAATTTCTTCAGGTTGCCCCCAGCGTTTGACAGGAATCTGCTTTGTAATGCTTTCGGCCGCTGAATTCAATAGGTCTTCCGGTAATCCAATTTTGCCCCAGAATGGTGTTGCAATTGCACCCGGACTGACTGCATTCACTCTAATTCCTTTGTCTACAAGTTCCGCCGACGCTACTCGTACCATAGATCGTAATGCAGCTTTACTTGCACTCAGCAAACTGCTCCCGCCGAACCCAATGGTATTTAACCAGGACGTAGTAACAATTACAGATGCATTATCATTTAAAAATGGAATTGCTTTTTGCAGGGTAAAGTATGCACCTTTAAAATTTACATTTACCATCTCATCAAATAAATCTTCTGAAGTTTCCGCAATTGAAGCCAATTTTGCCTGGGCCGCATTCACAAATAGAATATCTATCCCACCAAATTTGGAATTCGTTTGCTCAAATAAATTTTGCAGATCAGACAAATTGCCGACATCGCCTTGAATTGTATAACTTCCCGGACCAAGTTTTCTTTCGGCCTCATCAAGTGTTTTCCTGTTTCTTGCAAAAATTACAACCTTCGCGCCATTTGCGATGAATTCCCTGGCTGTAGCAAGACCAATTCCGGTACTACCTCCCGTAATAACGGCTACTTTGTTTTTTAGCTTGTCCATTTACCTATGGTTTTAATGATAACTACATTGTCATCATAGTTTGGACAATCAAAAAACCCTCCTGTTACAAAATTCGGTAAAGATTTTACGAAGATCCTTCGTATAATATTAATAAAGCCTGGGATTTTTTAAGGAGATGCAATTAGTATGAATTAAGTCGCATCTGTCATGGAGCCGACAGAGTGCCGGATGATGCTCAGTTAGTTTTGTACAAAATTTATTTTATGAAAAAATTTTGGATTATTACGTGCCTAATGATGTTTTCCTGCGTCAGCCTATTTGCCCAAAAGAGCGAAGTGTATGTCTCCGATTCAAAAGCAATTAATGGTTATGATCCTGTTGCTTATTTCACAATGGGTAAACCCGTTATGGGAAATGAGAAGTACACTTATCAATGGAATAAGGCAAACTGGCAATTTTCTTCAATGGAAAATCTAAATGCATTTATGAAATCTCCCGAAAAATATGCACCTCAATATGGTGGATACTGCGCCTATGGTATGTCGGAAGGTCATAAAGCCAGTACAGATCCCAATGCATGGACTATTGTGAATGGGAAATTGTATTTGAATTATAGTCTGGATGTAAAGTCAATGTGGAACAAGGATCAGCCAGGGAGAATTGCAAAAGCTGATAAAATCTGGCCAGATAAAAAGGATAAAGAATAAGCTTAGGGGAATTACTGCTCACGTTTGATCCCCAGCTTTTTCATCCGGGCTTCGAGAGTGGTGGCATTTAGGCCCAGAATTTTTGCTGCGCCTTTATCGCCACTCACTTTCCAGTTTGTTTGCTTTAAAACCTCAAGGATATGTTGCCTCTCTACATCGTCTAACCGAAGTAATTTATTTTTTGCAGATTTAATTTCTTTAGCCATTGGAATCCAGTCGCCATATTCTATCGAACCATTTCGACTTAAGATCATTGCACGTTCTATGATATTTTCTAATTCCCGAATATTTCCCGGCCAATCATAAGTTGTTAAGGCATCCATTACTTTGGATGGAATGGCACTCACCTTTTTTCCTATTTTAGATTCGTGTTTAACACAAAAATGCCTGATTAAAAAAGGAATATCTTCTTTTCGATCCCTGAGAGGAGGACAAAAAATTGGAAATACGTTGAGTCGGTAAAACAGGTCAGGACGAAATTCAGATTTTTCAATAGCGGATTCCAGGTTTCGATTCGTGGCTGCCAAAACTCTCACATTAACTTTCATTGTCTTTGGGTTACCCAGTCTTTCAAATTCTCCTTCCTGCAAAATCCTCAAAAGTTTTGCCTGCAATTCGAGAGGCAATTCACCAATCTCGTCCAAAAAAATAGTTCCACCATCTGCGAGTTCAAAGCGACCAATTTTCCTTTCCATAGCGCCTGTGAAAGCTCCACGTTCATGACCAAACAATTCACTTTCTATCAGAGTGGCTGGTAATGCTGCGCAGTTCACTTTTACCAGGGGTTTTCTTCTCCTGTTGCTGATGTTGTGAATGGCCCTTGCGATTAATTCCTTTCCTGTTCCCGATTCGCCCGTGATTAAAACAGTGGCGTCAGTCTCGGCTACCTGTTCAATTTGACGTAATACTTTTTGAAATTTCTTGCTAATACTGATTATATCTTCAAAATTATGATTGAGTCGAATCTCCTCCTGCAGATAGATATTCTCAGCCTGCAATTGATTTTTCAGGTCTTCAATTTCATGAATTTGAACCAGTAATTGTTCGTTTGCAAGCTGCAGCTTTTTCAATGCATCCAGTCTTTCAATTTCAGCTCCGGCCCTCGCTGCAAAAATCCTCAGGATATCAGTCTGATTCTGATCGTCACGCATGGGCACACGATCAAATGCAGCAATATGCCCAATTATACTTTTGCTTGAAGGACTATAAATCGGCACTCCAACATAAGATTCTATTCCTTTTTCGGCAGGGAATAATTTTTCAAGATCTACCGGGCAAAATAAATCTTTGCCCCTCATTAAAACTTCGCAGGGCAAGCCCGCAATATCGTATTCTATATTTTCAAGTAACTGTTGATTGTCCACATAAGAAAGAGTTCGGACGCGTGTATTAGTAATGTCAGAACATTCAGTTACAATTGCGTAGCGGACGCCCAGGGTGGAAGTAACAAATCGGGTTAATTCATGAAAATAATCCTGGCCTGTTAATCCAGCGGTCCGCTCAGAAATAGTGCGCAATAATTCCTGTTCCAGTTTTCTTTTTCTTATATCAGTTACCACGCTGCACGAAATTTCTGCACCATTGTATTCAATATAATTCCCCCGTATTTCTACATCATAAGTATAGCCTGATTTGTGTTTATGCTTCGATTCGAAAATGAGATGTTTTGCTTCTTTTAATTTTTGCCAGTAAGCTGGAAAGTCGGCAACAAATTCAGTAGGATTTAATTGCAGAATATTCATTTGGGTCAATTCGTCTCTTGTATATCCCGAAAGCTCGCAGGTTTTTTCATTTACCTCAAGGATAGTTCCATCTGAGGCAATCCACAACACGGCCTCCTGTAGATTGTCTAAAGTAAAACTGGAGAGTTTTAATTCCTTAAAATGTAAATCCTGGAAGGCAGCCATGTTGAGAAAGTTTATATAAAACTAGAAATCTTTTTGCAAGCCCATAGGCCATCTATAATAATTTAGATTTTAAATAATCAGGGAAAAGCAAAATCCCCTGATAGGTAGGCAGCTATCATGGGGATATGCAACTTTAAATGAAACCATCATTGAACATTAACAACCGGACAATTCACCTCCCCTGCATCCTGAATAAGCAAAGGCGCTGCATTTGCAGTATTTATGTTAGATACGTCGGGGAATGATGCATTGTCGTAAACCCTTACAATCCATAGTGGTGAATAGGCATTATCGGATGGCAGAACCGAAATGACATTGTGCGTTTGGTGACTGGTTGGAGATTCCGTTTCAAATCCAGAATCAGGGCCACCTCCGGCTTGTCCGGGATTAATAGAAAAGGTAACAAAAATTGGAATCGTTGGAACTAATCCTGCTCCTGTTATTGAAAGTGGTTTTTCAAAAAAGTTAAAATAGTAAACAACTTTATTCTTATACCAACCTCTCGTTAACCCTGTTCCTCCGTTATTTAATCTCTTAGATGCGGTTGAACCTTTAGGAACAATGGGACAATTGACCAGATCATTAGTCTTTTCAATTGTATATCCACTCGCTATTAATTCATCATAGGAAGTGATAGAATTTGCAACGTAATTATCGGGAACATTCACTTTATTTACCTGCCAAAAATCACTATATCCATTTTCACCAGGCAGAACATTAACTACATTTAATTGACCTGCTACGGGCTGACCATTTTTGACAAATGTCCAAATGGGTGCCGGAGTGGTTGATTGAACGTCAAAATTGTAATACTGAATCACGTGACCTTGCGGAGACAGTCCCATAGTGATGAATGGACCCTGATCAAAATTTACAGCTTGATTGGGCCCAGGAAGTCCATTGGTTGCCGAGCGAACCTGTAGATGACCAGCCAAAGCATTGAATCTGTCCACTGATACATCCTGGGCATTATCCGGATTTTTACCTGTGGTCATGGGTGCATTGTCTTTCTTACAAGAATAAATTGCAATAAAGCCCGCAAAAAATAAGCTCATCGTTTTCAAGCGATACATCTTCATAAATTTTTCATTTAATTTTTTAGGAAACACATTAATAGATAGAGTTTTCCCAGAATTGGTATAATGAACGCCATACTATATAGAGGTTGATAAAAATTTCAGCA
>PSRI01000105.1 GCA_003175935.1 Bacteroidota bacterium | reverse complement strand
TCAATTGAAATCAGGTGCGAATTGTATTGGAGTAACTCTTGCCAACGGATGGTATCGCGGAATCATTGGCTGGAGCAATAATAATGGAGTATATGGAAAAGATATTGCGCTTCTGTTTCAAATGGATATCGTTTATTCTGATGGAACCAAAGAGTCGATCATCTCTGATAAAAACTGGAAAACATCAACAGGCGCAATTCGTTCAGCTGAAATTTATAATGGAGAAACAATTGATGCAAGACAGGAAAAAACAGGATGGGGACTTGCAGGATATAATGACGGAGAATGGACGGCGGCAAAAGAAGTGAATCATTCTTTATCGAATTTGTTGGCAACATGGAATGAACCCGTAAAGAAACATGAGACTTTTAAGCCAAAGCGAATTTTCAAAACACCCTCGGGAGAAAAGGTTATTGATTTTGGACAAAACCTTGTAGGATGGGTGACTTTGAAAGTGAAAGGGAATGCAGGAGATAAAATTGTTATTTCTCATGCAGAAGTGCTGGACAAGAATGGTAATTTCTACACTAAAAACCTCCGTGCTGCGAAGGCCCAGGATATTTATATCCTCAAAGGTGGTGGAGAAGAAATTTTTGAACCACATTTTACATGGCATGGTTTCCAGTTCATCAAAATCGAAGGTTACCCGGGAGAAATAAAAGCAGATGATTTTACAGCGGTCGCTTTGTACTCGGATATGAAACCTACCGGTAGTTTCGAAACTTCCAATCAACTCATTAATCAACTTCAACATAATATTCAATGGGGACAAAAAGGTAATTTCCTGGATGTTCCTACAGATTGCCCGCAACGCGATGAAAGATTGGGTTGGACCGGAGATGCACAGGCATTTTCGCGCACGGCAACTTTCAATATGAATGTGAACAGCTTTTTTGCAAAATGGTTGAGAGATTTGGAGGCCGATCAAAAAAACGGGGTAGTTCCATTTGTTATCCCAAATGTTCTGGGAGATCCAATTAATAGTGCCGGATGGGCGGATGTTGCAACCATTGCACCCTGGAATATGTATCTCGCTTATGGAGATAAGAAAATTCTGGAAAACCAATATGCCAGTATGAAAGCATATGTGGAAAGTATCAGAAGAGTTGCGAAAAATGATTTGTGGAATTCAGGTTTTCATTTTGGAGATTGGCTTTTTTACAGACCCGAGGATGATAATGATGGCACCGCGGCTGTAACAGATAAATATCTTATCGCGCAATGCTTTTATGCAAACTCAACACAACTGTTGATAAAGGCTGCCGGTGTTTTAAAGAAAGATGATGATGTGAAATTTTACACAGATCTGCTGCAAAAAATAAAGGATGCTTATTTCAAAGAATATGTCACTCCAAATGGAAGACTGGTTTCAAGTACACAAACCGCCTATGTACTCGCACTGAATTTTGATATGCTCCCGGAAAATTTGAGAGCGCAGGCCGCAGAAAGACTTGTGCAGAATATTAAAAATTATGGCAATCATCTCACCACGGGATTCCTGGGAACTCCGTATCTCTGTCATGTGCTGACAAGGTTTGGATACACGGAAGTTGCCTATAAATTATTGACTCAGCAAACTTATCCTTCGTGGTTGTATCCGGTAAAAATGGGAGCCACTACGATTTGGGAAAGATGGGATGGCATAAAACCCGATAGCAGTTTTCAAACTCCCGGAATGAACTCATACAATCACTACGCATATGGTGCCATAGGTGATTGGATGTATCGCGTAATGGTTGGATTGGATACTTACGAGGATGGACCTGGATATAAGCATATCCGCATCAAACCTCATATTGGTGGGGATTTTACAAATGCATCTGCAAGTTTGCTAACATACTATGGCAAACTTTCTTCAGGTTGGAAAGTAGAAAATGGCAAAACAACAATGGACGTTGAAATTCCTGCAAACACTACCGCTACAGTATATCTGCCTGCAAAAAATGCTGCTGACGTACTGGAAGCTGGAAGGCCAATTTCTGGTGCCGCAGATATAAAGATGTCAAATAATGAAGAAGGTTATGTAGTTGTAGAGCTGGGATCGGGACAATACCATTTCGAAATCAAAAACTAAATGATGCAGGTTTTATTAGGAATTATTTTTCATTTCATCGGTGGATTTGCTTCAGGTAGTTTTTACATGCCCTACAAAAAAGTTCGTGCCTGGCATTGGGAGAATTATTGGATAATAGGTGGATTATTTTCGTGGCTGATTGTTCCACCATTGGCTGCCTGGTTAACCGTTCCCGGGTTCGCTGAAATCATTAAGAATACGCCAGGTGCCATTATCGGTTATACCATACTGTTTGGTGTATTATGGGGATTTGGAGGATTGACTTACGGCCTCGGAGTTAGATACCTGGGAATGTCACTTGGAAATTCGGTAGTGCTTGGCTTTTGCTCTGCTTTTGGCGCGCTTGTTCCTTCAATTTATTATAATTTCTTTCCGAAGCCAGGAAAAACAACTTTAAGCGACTTGCTTACGACCAATTGGGGAAGAATTGTTTTAGTCGGCATTCTGGTTTGTCTGCTCGGTATTTATATATGCGGGCGCGCAGGTATGCTCAAAGAGAAAGAATTGCCTGAATCGGAGAAAAAGAAATCTGTTGCCGAATTCAATCTCACAAAAGGACTCATTGTAGCCATTTTTTCGGGTATCATGAGCGCATGTTTTAATTTTGGTATTGAAGCCGGAAAGCCAATGGCCGAAGCAGCTGTAAATGCAGGCATGAATCCGCTCTATCAAAACAATGTCACTTATGTTGTTTTGTTATGGGGAGGCCTGGCAACAAATTTTGTCTGGTGCATGATCCTCAATTCCCGGAACAGGACTTTTGGAGATTATGTTAATCGCGATACACCATTGTTGAAGAATTATATTTTCTCAGCACTTGCCGGCACCACCTGGTTCCTTCAGTTCTTTTTCTATGGGATGGGAGAGAGTAAACTTGGCAATGGTGCGAGCAGCTGGATTCTTCATATGGCATTTATCATTCTTGTTGCGAATGCCTGGGGAATATTTTTGAAAGAATGGAAAGGTGTAAGCGCAAAAACCAAAACAACAATTACAATCGGAATCATTACCATTTTAGTTTCTGTACTCCTGGTTGGATTTGGAAATTCTCTCAAAGCGTCATGATTGTGAATAATTCAACTTATTAATATGTCAACATTGAAAAAGCAATTCAGGCATGTGAGCTATTTGTGGGATGAGACAAAAGCTGCTGAATTTGCAGGTGATGAAGTCGCACTGCTTGTATACCGGTCAAATTTGTTAGGTGCTGATTTGCGTCTCACCAATTACGGAGGAGGAAATACTTCATGCAAAGCATATGCAAAGGATCCTTTAACGGGAAAGGATACTGAGGTGATGTGGGTAAAAGGTTCGGGTGGAGATTTGGGAACGATGAAGCGAAATGGGTTAGCGGCTCTTTATGTAGATCGCTTACTCGCACTCAAAAAAATTTATCGGGGAGTGGAACATGAAGATGAAATGGTAGAATTATTTAACCATTGCATTTTTGATTTGGCTTCCAGGGCTCCATCAATAGATACTGCTTTACACGGATTCCTTCCTTTTAAACATATTGACCACTTGCATCCAGATGCTGCTATCGCTATCGCTGCTGCAAAGGATGGAAAGAAAATAACACAGGAACTTTTCAACGGACAATTAGGTTGGGTAGAATGGCAAAGACCCGGTTTTGATCTTGGATTGAAATTGAAAAAATGTGTCGATGAAAACCCGGGTATCCGTGGAATAATGTTAGGATCTCATGGATTATTTACATGGGGAGATACTGCGTTTGAAAGCTATATCAACACCCTGGAAGTAATAGAAAAATGCGCCGAATATCTCGAAGCAAACTATGCTAAAAAAGGATCTGCATTCGGTGGCGAAAAAATTAAATCGCCTGGTCCGACTGAAAGAAAAAATATTGCAGCATCTCTTGCACCCGTACTTCGTGGATTCTGCTCTTCACATCTCCATTTTCAGTCAGGTAGAGGTGCAATGATTGGACATTTTACAGACGATGAACGCGTCCTTGAATTTATTAATTCAAAGGATCTTGACAGGTTAGCACCAATGGGCACAAGTTGTCCGGACCATTTTCTTCGAACAAAAATTAGCCCTCTTGTTTTAAATCTCGAAACAAACCAGGATCTCTCTGACATTAAATCAATAAAAGAGAAAATCAATCCACAATTTGAGGCTTATCGGAAGATGTACGCGTCATATTATGAGTCTTGCAAACATGCTAATAGTCCGGCTATGCGCGATCCAAACCCTGTGGTGATCCTTTATCCCGGTGTAGGTATGTTCACCTTTGCAAAGGACAAACAAACGGCGAGAGTTGCTTCGGAGTTTTATATTAATGCGATCAATGTAATGAAAGGTGCTGAAGCGATTTCAACATATACTTCATTGCCCAGGCAAGAAGCATTCAATATCGAATACTGGCTCCTTGAAGAAGCAAAATTGCAAAGGATGCCTAAACCAAAACCCCTTTCCGGAAGAATTGCTTTAGTAACGGGTAGCGCAGGCGGAATTGGTAAAGCAATCGCAAAAAAATTTGCCGACGAAGGGGCCGTTGTGGTCCTGAATGATAATGATGAAAAAAGACTGGCAGGTGCCAGCGAAGAATTTTTGAAACAATATGGTAAAGATGGCTTCATTGCAGAAAGGATGGATGTCACTGATCTTTCAACAATAGAGAAAACATTTCAATCTGCCGCAATTTCATTCGGCGGAATTGATATTGTAGTGAATTGTGCAGGACTTTCAATTTCAAAACCAATTGACGAACATACAACCCAGGACTGGGATCTTTTGTATGATGTATTAGTGAAAGGACAATTCCTTGTAACACAAAAAAGCGTTGAAATGATGAGAAAGCAGGGATTGGGAGGTGATGTAATAAATATTGTAAGTAAAAATGCTGTGGTAAGCGGACCTAATAATGCCGGATATGGTTCTGCAAAAGCAGCGCAGTTCCATTTGAGTCGGCTTAATGCAGCTGAATTAGGCAAAGATAAAATCCGGGTGAATGTTGTGAACCCGGATGCGGTTATTGCTGACAGTAAGATTTGGGAAGGAGCCTGGGCAGAAGGAAGAGCAAAAGCCTATGGCATCAAGGTCGAAGAGTTGCCGGCATATTATGCAGGTAGAACTTTGTTGAATGAAATCATCTTACCGGAAGATATTGCCAACGCATGTTTTGCATTTGTGGGTGGGCTACTGATGAAATCAACAGGGAACGTATTGAATGTTGATGGAGGCGTGGCGATGGCATTCATGCGATGATGAGTACTGAGTATCTAGTACTAAGTACCTAGACAAAAAACTTTTGCGAGCTTTTAGTCACGCTATGGCGTGATTTGTGACTTGCATGCCAGCCGGCCTTGCTTCGCTGACCGCGTGCGCTAACCTGTGTGCCGAAGCGATAGCGAAGGTACAAGCTATAGCGGT
>PSRI01000078.1 GCA_003175935.1 Bacteroidota bacterium | reverse complement strand
CAAAGATGAATTACGATGACCTAAAGCTGAATGTCAATGAAATCAATCATCACCTGGAATTAGAGATTGAAGGAATTACAGCATTTATCGAATATAAACTCTCAGGCGACAAGCTCTTTCTCATACATACGGAAGTGCCCAAAGAACTGGAAGGTAAAGGCGCAGGGACTGCGATTGTTCTAAAAGCACTGCAATATGCCAAAGATCATCATTATAGTATTATTCCAATTTGCCCATTTGTGCGGGCTTATTTAAAGAGACATCCAGAATGGAATGAAATTGTATCTCCTGATGCACAAAAATACCTTGACAAACTCTAAGCAAATTATGATTGAGTTAGTAATTGAATCGCGACAGGCAGCCATAAGTGCTGCAGTAAAAGTGAAACGTATTCTACCATTCCGACTTCGCAGGATGGTGGGCCCATTTATTTTTATGGACCATGCAGGACCCATAAATGAAATACCAACGAATCCTTCTTCGCTCGATGTATTGCCACATCCGCATATCGGATTGTCTACCGTTAGTTATGTTTTTGCAGGTAAGGTAACTCATCGTGATAGTTTAGGTGTTGAGCAGGTTATTCGTCCGGGAGAAGTAAACTGGATGACAGCGGGTCGTGGTATCGCGCATTCAGAAAGATTTGAAGATCCTGCAGCGTTAGCAGGCGGACTCGAAATGATTCAAACCTGGGTTGCATTACCGGAAAAAGATGAAGAATCTGCACCAGAATTTAATAACTACAAACCTGAAGAATTACCTGTATACACCGATAAAGGAGTTTGGATGCGGTTAATTGCGGGTGATGCGTATGGTTTAAGAAATGAAGTGAAAACTAAGTCACCACTTTTTTATTTACATGTACAATTGCAACAAAACGCAACATTCGCACTTCCCAAAGAACATTCGGAGCGTGCTATTTATATAGTAAAGGGAAGTATTGAAGTATCAGCAAATATTTATATGGCAGGACAAATGCTTGTATTTAATCTGGCACCTGATCCGGTGATCCTCGCCAAGGAAGATACGACACTCCTCCTGCTTGGTGGAGAACCTTTAGGAGAGCGGTTCATTTGGTGGAACTTTGTTTCGAGTCGCAGTGAGCGAATTGAACAAGCTAAAGAAGATTGGAAACAGGGAAGGATTATTCTTCCTCCTAATGATAATAAAGTTTTCATTCCTCTGCCAGATGATAAATCAAAACCTTCGGCCGGTCCACCCAAACCTGAACCGCTTTCCTAAACTTAAAATGAATTTGGCACAAGTCCGGAGACTTGCGCCATTAGGATAATATAGACTATTTGGTGAAACATAGGCTGCAACCATTGCTATTTCGGTTTGCTGAATTTATAAATTGCTGTATAAGGAACTTCAACTACATCTGTTGCAGTTGCTGGCGGCGTTGTTGGAGCTTTTCCTCCTTTGGTAGCCAGGCGCTGGATGTAGGTAACTTCTGCGAAAAAACCCGTCGGCGCCTTACCTTGTTTGGGCATTAATAATAACCAGTCGATAGCATTATCTCCTGGTGCTGTTCGTGCAGGATTAAATGCCTGACCAAACATAGAATCCGCAGGAGAGAGTTGCCAGTCAGGTCCGGCAGAATGTGTCCCAACCTTTTTATTAGTCGCATCATAAAGATCTGCCTGGGGAGCTACAAAAACCCACTGATAAGTAACAGGAGAACTACCGGCTACTTCCTGCGCTTTATATTTTTGTATTCCCACTGCATAGAATGTAGCGACTGTTTCGTTTCCATTTGGCGAATTGGCTGGTAATTGCACAGATGCAGGAATAACCAGGGTTTCACTTGCGGCAATATGCGCTTCAGGCGAATTGGGATCCGTTACCTTATCATTTTTTTTGCAGGAGATTACAATTGCTGCACAAACTATTGTGGCAATCAACCCGCTTTTCAAACTAATTGTTTTCATAAAGTTTCTAAAATTTAATTTTTGATTTTTGGATAAAGCCTATTAACATTTTTATTTTGTTATTTAAAAAAGGATTTCATTTTTGAACATTTGAATGATGCTGAGATCCACAAGGATTCTGCAGCTATTTTTACTTAGCTGATCAGCCAATTAGATATAGAATTCAATTTTGGAAATAATACTACCTGCAATAAGTTCTACCACTCGACTAGTATACAAGTCTTCAGTCTGCAAGCAATAATAAGGTGTGTCTACGGGGAATCTTTCGCAATTAATTAGGGGGAGAAACTAATATTCAGGGAAATCAATTGATTCCGATACTATACGGCTCAAATGTTTCCAGGGATGCTTTAGAAGAAAAAAATTTTTGTTACAAAATATTTCGTGAGATGGCCAGACAATGGGAAATACAATATGGGATGTATGATATAGCACGCCCGAACACCCGCCTGAATTAGTCATTCGGACAGGTACCAATCAATACGGACGGGGACTTGAGATAAAAGGACGTCTAAGTACTAAGTACTATATACTAAGTACTATATACTAAGTACTAAGTACTATATTTTATCTGGCAATTGCTGCAGAAGAAAGTTCGACGGTGCGTCTTACCGCAATATTTTTTTATTAAAGGAAGATTACATCGCAGGCATGTTTTTTTGGTATGTGCCAGCCAGTGTTTCTTAAGAGTGAATTCACGCTTCCACTCTAAAAAATCAAAACTGTAATTTCTCGCCTCAAGAACCAATTCGGATAGTTTTTTGGAAGGAATATTTTTAATTTGAGTTTCCGGATGTAACCTGATCCTATATAGCACTTCATTTTTAATGATGTTTCCAACCCCGGCAAAAATATCCTGGTTCAACAGCGCATCACATACTAAATCATCAGGAATGTCTTTTAGTTTATGCCTTGCTTTGCGTGCATTCCAGGAATCATTCATTACATCAGATTCCCAATCATACAATTCATCCAATGGTGTAGTCAATAATCTTACGGAACATGTATAAAAATAAACTTTGTGTTTTGCGAATTCCAGTCTTAGTCTAACGCGACTGTCAGGTCTTATTTGTTCGTCGATACTATAAGATCCAAACATTAAGAAATGAATTTTAATGGTGCACGCAGGCAGACAAATAAGTAAATGCTTTCCCCAGGATTTGATCTCGGTTACTTTTTTCTTTTGTAGCAGAGGCATTTCAATTTTTGCATTCCCGGTGGCCTTCTGAATGATTTTATTTTTTATGCGAGGAGTTAACACTTCTTTTGCAAGCACGATGGAGGGACCTTCTGGCATAACGTTAATGAAGATTAGAAAATAGTAAGAAAGATGAGGTTATTGTGATAGCATTAGTGACAGGAATTTTGCATTTTCAAAAGCATTACCTGCTGTGTTGTTGAAATACGCATATACATCCAAACCCGATTCTGAAAATGATCGAATTTGTTTAGATTTTTCTTCCAGGAATTTTTCAGCGTAAGAACCTCTGTAATTTCCTGCGGGACCATGGAATCTGAGGTAAACAAAATTTGAATTAGACATTTTTTCTTTGAGTTTTGCTTTTGAGAAATCGTGGATCACCAGTGTAGCATTGAATTCATCAAGCAATTCCTCCGTTTCCCTGATATACCAGCTCTCATGTCTGAATTCGACAGCTAGTCGCCATTCACCCAATGGATCGCTCATCTGAACCTGTTCTAACAAATGTTGAACCTGTACGAAATGCTCAATATTTATTTTTCCGGGAAATTGAATTAGCAGGCATCCCTTTTTGACCCCAATTCCCGCAGCTGCCTGCATAAAGGATTCTATGGAAGAAATGCCAGCAGCCAAATTGGGATGATGTGAAACATCCTTACTTAGCTTTATAGAAAACTGAAAATCTTCAGGAACATCTGCAACCCATTTTTCGTAAGTTGAACGTAGAGGTGTGATGTAAAAGCTCTTATTGATTTCAATCGTATTAAAAAACTGACTGTAATAATGAAGTCGACTCTTTAATTGAAATTCCTTCGGAAAGGCTTTTTTATTGCCTGGAATCTGGCCATTACTTATGCCAATTCTTATTTTTCCTATAGGTACCGTCATTATACTAATCAACTGAAAGGCATCTTATCGGATAATTGTTAGCACCCCGCATAAGCGGGGTGCTGGCATTATTAATTAAGATTCATCAGTTCATCAATTCCTTTTTTGTCAAACCGTATTTCTATTGCGCATGACCAGCGATCCAACAAACAGAATTAAGAAAATGACGAACAAAACTTTCGCGATAGATGCCGCACCCGCAGCTATTCCGAAGAATCCGAAGATCCCCGCAATAATCGCGATGATTAAAAAAATAATTGTCCAACGTAACATAACTCACAATTTTAGTTCATAGATACTCTTTGCAATATTCAGACCCTGCCTGCCCGTAGTCCACACCGTGGTAAAAAGACCCCAAATTAGTGAGGTGTGTATTCCAATTCCTATCTGCTGTACGATAAAGCGAAAAATTTGGCAATCATTCATTTACGTAAAAACTTGATGAGTTGGCAAAACTTTTGATTCCTGTAGATAGAGTTTTTCACTAACGTAAAATCAAAAATGTTAATTATGAAAAAACTAAGTATTGCCGCTATGGCCTTCGTCCTTATGCTAATGTCCGGATTATTAATACCACGAGCAGTCAAAGCCCAGGATGAAGAAAAGAAAGAAAAAATAATGGATGAAAGTGAGGATGCCAAAGAGGATTTTATTAAGAAAGACCCATCGATGGCAAATCTCTTTAAGAATTCTTATGCGTACGTGATATTTCCCAATGTTGGAAAAGGTGCAGCAGGAGTTGGAGGAGCTGCCGGTTATGGTACAGTATACGAAAAAGGAAAAGCAATAGGAACGGCCCATATGACCCAGGTAACAGTTGGACCACAAGCAGGTGCAGCTGCTTATCGCGAAGTCATTTTCTTTGAAAGCAAAGAAGCATTGGATCGCTTCACACAAAACAAGCTTGAATTTACTGCTGAAACGCAAGCGATAGCAGTTAAATCCGGGGCATCTGCCAATGCAAACTATCGCCATGGCGTAGTTGTATTTACAGCAGAAAAAGGCGGATTGCTGCTGGATGCTTCACTTGGCGGACAAAAATTCAGCTATAAAGCAATTTAATTTGTCTCTACAGAATTCTCATGGCGCGGGTCATCCTGGACGGTTGACCTGCGCTTTTTTATTTTGCCTCTTTGCGCATCCTGGTGCCTTAGCGCGAAATCCACGAATACAAAAAAAAGTGGGATTTCTGTACGGAAAACCTAAACCCGTTTGTCTTATTCTAAACTTCATATGAAACTCCTTTTATTTACCGCTATTTTTTGCTCCCTAACCACATTTTCAAAAGCACAAAATGCTGAGAAGGTTATCAGGACTTATTTTGAAGGTTATGAAAAGAAAGACTGGAATATTGTTGCCAGTCAGCTCGCTGATGGTTTTACATTCACCAGCCCCAATAATGATGACCATATTTCGCTGGCCACTTACAAGGAAAGATGCTGGCCGACATGCAAATTTTTTAAGAAAATTGAATTCTCTAAAATTGTCGAGAAGGACAATTACGCTTTCGCAATCTATAATATAACTACAACAGATAACAAATCAGTCCGAAATACTGAATATTACACTTTTAACAATGGCAAGATAAAATCAATTGAATGCTTTTTCGGCCCTGGCGAAAGCTTTCCGGGAAATAAGAAACAATAGTTTATGGTTTGTAGTTTATTGTTTGTGGTGAATTGAAAAAAACAAATCCTATATCCAATATCCAATATCTTCTGTCTAGGTACTAAGTACTGGGTACTTTAGTTTGAGAGAGTACAGAGTTTGCCGGGAAATAAGAAACAATAGTTTATGGTTTGTAGTTTATTGTTTGTGGTGAATTGAAAACAGACACACACTCTATATCCAATATCTTCT
>PSRI01000011.1 GCA_003175935.1 Bacteroidota bacterium | reverse complement strand
CCACTAGTTCAGTAACACTCAATGGATCTTTATCAAAAGATCCCGATGGTTCAATTGCATCGTATGCCTGGACAAAAGTGAGCGGCGGAAATTACACAATTAATAATGCGGCCCTCGTTTCTCCGACTGTGACAGGTTTAGTCCAGGGTACATACGTGTTCCAACTCACTGTTACAGATAACCTTGGAGCCAAAGCAAGTGCTCAGGTAACAATTACTGTTAACGCGCAGGCCGTGGTATCCACAGGAATTCGATCCAGGATTTTGATTGACGCCGGCCTGTCTACCCTGCAAACAACATCTCCTGATGCGTGGGGTAAGTACTGGAACAATATGACCGATGCGAGGGCTGGTATTCAGGTAAGTAATGCAAAAGATTCTGCGAACGTAACTACTTCGGTAGGATTGGAAGTAATTAATAGAATTGATGGTACATTTGCGACCAGTGGTACCGGAACGAATGGAACAAATACAACCGGAAATGTTGGAGATTATCCCGCCAGCGCCACAAATGATTTTGCATTCGCACATGAAAGCACCACGACCGGCAAATGGAGAATCTTTGGATTGGATGCAGCAACTACTTACACCGTCAAGTTCTGGGGAAGCAAATCTTATGCTTCGGCAAGAATAATTAAGATTAAGAGGTCTGATCAAACAGCATGGCAGTCGTACGATGCACAAAATAATACAGACTACAATCGCGCAGCTGTATTTAGTGTAAGTGGATTAACGGAAGTTTCATTTGACATACAGGTTCAGAGTGGAACTTTCGGATACATCAATGTGATCGATATTATTGGAATCAAAGGGGGAGCAACTGCAAGATCAGCAAATGTTGAAGCGGTAGTAACTCCTGACAAAGTTGATGTGACTGAAAATATTTCTATCTATCCGAATCCTTCTTCGTCACAAACACAATTGGTAGTTCGCAATAATTATACAGGCAGAGTTAAGTTGTCAGTATTTACATCTTCAGGAATTCCAGTTCAGGAATTTACTGTGGACAAGAGTGGAACAAGTTTGACTCAGAAGATTACACTTTCAAATCTTGCAGCCGGAGTTTATTATGTAAAAATTCAAATGGGCAATGAATTAAAGGTTGTAAAATTTGTAAAGGAGTAAACTAAAAACATTTACCGACCAGGAATTTTATTTCCTAGAATGAATTAAAAAATTTAAGGAAGAGAGTTTTCAGCAAATAATACTAGTGGATAGAGTAGAAACCCATTGGCATAATTTTAGAGTAAAACTCCAACTCGCTTCCTTAAATTTTTCCTGGAAGTTTCGCTTCAATCCCAAGAAAAAGTCGTTAGTAAACCAATTTTTTAACGCACTATGAGAAAATGACTGGGCTAGTCATTATCTCCACTTTTTCTATGGCAAAAATCTACTCCGCAAGGTTGATGCGACTCTTCCTTTGCGTATTGTCATTCCTAATTTGGGTTGGCAAATCAATGTCGCAAACGCACACTCCAAGAAAAATTACGGTAAACAACAATTGTCATGGATTTTATGAATACCTGCCGGTGAATTACAGTTCGGGCAGCTCATTTCCATTGATAATTTTTATTCATGGTATTGGTGAGTTAGGAAACGGAACAACCGATCTCGGAAAAGTACTTGCAAATGGTCCACCCCAGTTGATCAAAGCAGGTAAATGGCCGGCTACCACTACCGTTGGAGGGAAATCTTATTCTTTTATCGTGCTTTCTCCACAATTTGTATCCTGGCCTTCGGCAACGGATATAAATGCTATTTACGATTATGCTCTTGCACATTACAAGGTTGACATTAACCGTGTTTATGTTACAGGATTAAGCATGGGCGGCGGCGCTACCTGGACTTTTGCAGGAAACAATTCTGCATTTGCATCCAAGGTAGCCGCACTATTACCGGTATGCGGCGCGGCTACAATCTCGCAGGCAAGTGCAAATAATATTGCCGGCGCAAGTCTTCCTGTTTGGGCCACACACAATAAAGGAGATGGAACTGTTTCTGTGAATAATACAATCAAAAACGTTTCAGAAATAAATTCTGATAAACCGAATCCTGCAGCAAAGAAATCAATCTTTAATGCGACAGGACACAATGCATGGACTAAAACATATGATCCGAATTGGAGAGACAGTGGATATAACGTGTACGAGTGGATGTTGAAATATCAGAGGAATCTGGGAGGTGGCAACCAATTGCCAGTAGCGAATGCGGGCGCCGATCAAAGTATTACGCTGCCAACGAGTTCAGTTACGCTTAATGGATCTGCGTCTAAGGATGCGGATGGAACTATCTCTTCGTATAAGTGGACGAAAGTTTCCGGCCCTTCAACATTCACCTTTGCAAATTCATCAGCCGCAAGTACGGCTGTAACAAATTTGGTTAAGGGTGCTTATATCTTCCGAATAACAGTCACAGATAATAAAGGTGGCGTTTCTTCGGACGATGTAACCATTAATGTTGCTGCTGCGGTTGCAAATAAAGCACCAAGTGCAAATGCTGGAAAGGATCAGAATATTACATTGCCGACTAATTCGGTTACATTAAATGCTTCTGCGTCCAACGATCCGGATGGATCCATCTCGGCTTATAAGTGGACAGAAGTGTCCGGTCCATCAACATTTACCCTTGCAAATTCATCAGCGGTTTCAACTGCTGTATCGAATTTGGTTCAGGGTACTTATGTGTTCAGGATTACAGTTACTGATGATAAAGGAAGCAAAGCATCCGACGATGTTACGGTAAAAGTTGCTGCTGCAGCAGTTGCAAATAAACCGCCGAAAGCGGATGCTGGAAAGGATCAGAATATTACATTACCGACTAATTCGGTTACATTAAATGCTTCTGCATCTAAAGATCCGGATGGATCAATCTCTGCTTATAAGTGGACAGAAGTGTCCGGTCCATTAACATTTACCCTTGCAAATTCATCAGCGGCTACAACTGCTGTATCGAATTTGGTTCAGGGTACATATGTGTTCAGGATTACAGTTACTGATAATAAAGGAAGCAATGCAACAGCTGATGTCACCATTAAAGTTGCGGCTGCTGCAGTGGCAAATAAGGCTCCAATTGCAAATGCAGGTGGCGATAAGAATATCACTTTGCCATTAAATACGGTTACGCTCAATGGATCTGGATCAAAAGATCCTGACGGACATATTGCATCCTACAAATGGACAAAAGTTTCTGGCCCCACATTTACAATTAGCAATGTTGCTACAGCATCACCTGTTCTTACGAATCTTGTTCACGGAGCATATGTATTCCGTTTGACTGTGACCGATAATAAGGGTGCAACTGCGTCTGATAATGCTACTATAAACGTGGCACCAGCAACTGTGGCCAATCAGAGTCCGGTTGCGAATGCAGGTCCTGATCAAACTATTATTTTGCCTGCAAATTCAGTCAAATTAAATGGATCTGCGTCTAAAGATCCAGATGGAAGTATAGCTTCTTATAAGTGGGTTGAAATTTCAGGACCAGCCCAGTATACAATTAGCAGTGCTACAATTTCTAATCCTTCGCTTACCAATTTGATGCATGGTGCGTATGTGTTCAGACTTACAGTTACAGATAAATCAGGAGCTTCTGCTTCTGACGATGTTACCATTAATGTAGCTGTACCGAACCAGGGCAATAAAGCTCCAGTAGCAAATGCTGGTTCGAATGTTGCAATTACACTTCCAACAAATTCAGTTACATTAAATGGATCTGAATCAAAGGATGAGGATGGAAGTATTTCAAAATATGCATGGACTAAAGTGAGCGGCGGAAATTTTGCAATCAATAATGCTTCTTTGGTGGCACCAACAATTAGTGGACTGACAGCAGGTACTTATGTATTCAAGCTTACAGTGACAGACAATGCAGGTGCAACAGCTTCTGCGCAGGTAAGCATTACCGTTAATTCGGAGGCTGTAGTGTCTACAGGAGTTCGTACCAGGATCCTAATAGATGCTGGTGAATCAACTCTCACGACATCAAAAGATGCCTGGGGTAAGTATTGGAATAACATGACTGATGCAAGACCTGGAGTTCGTGTAAGGAATGCAGTTGATACTTCGAATCAGGCAACCTCAGTTGGACTTGAAGTAATCAATAGGATTGACGGTACATTCGACGTTAACGGAGAGGGGATGAATGGAATAAATACAACCGGCAATGTTGGTGATTATCCTGCAAGTGCTACTAATGATTTTGCTTTTGCTCATCCAAGTACAACTTCCGGAAAGTGGAGAATATTCGGATTGAATAGTTCGAAAACTTACACTGTGAAGTTCTGGGGCTCCAAGTCTTATGCATCTGTAAGAATTATCCGGATTAAGAGAAGTGATCAATCTGCATGGCAATCATACGACGCACAAAATAATAAGGACTACAATCGTGCAGCTGTATTTACCGTGAGTGGATTAACGGAAGTTTCATTCGATATCCAGGTAGAAAATGGGGCATTTGGATACATAAGCGTCATTGATATTATTGGCATCGATCAGGCAGCTGTACAGGGTAGAACTTCGGGGCCTGAAACCGCACTCAACACTACACCGGAAAAATTAAATATCGACGAGCATATTTCGATGTATCCAAATCCGGCAAGTGATCAGTCACAATTGATGATTCGCGATAATTACCAGGGACCAGTTAAATTGGTATTGATGACTTCAGGCGGAGTTCCTGTGAAAGAAATTGCGACACAAAAAGTTGGGGCTGTATTATTGGAAAACATTCCATTGAATAATCTTGCTCCGGGAGTATACTACATTCGTATACAACTGGGCAAAGAATTCAGATTGGCAAATTTTGTAAAAAGTAAATAGGACCAATTAAAACGGGTGAGGCACGGAGTCTATGAAAATCTGAAAAAGATTTAATCATTGATATTCGTGCCTCTTTTTTTGTAAAGAACTTACAAACGCCCGAAGAACATTTTTATATTCATCCATCTTGCAGATAGAGTCTGGAATTTTTGAGTTGAATTTTTTTGCTGATTCGATTGCAGCTAACAAATCAAAATTTTCCTGAACTGTTGAATAAAACATTCCTTTTTCCAAAAGATGTTTTGCGAGATACTCCTGTTCTGTTTGTCCAGGTGTTGGAACCAGTACAGCTTTTTTTTGCAGTGATACCAAATCCATTATTGAACTATAACCTGAGCGGCAAACAATCCATTCTGATCGTAAAATTTTCCCTTGTAGCTCCGAAGCACCCAGGTAATTGATGATTTCAATGTTTTCGGCGGCGATGTGAATTTCTTCTCCTGCATCGGGCAGTCCCCTTACCAAAAGAATTCTGTTTGACGATTTCCGGATTTGATTCAACAATATTTTTTCCCAAATGGTCCTTTGCGGCTCCGGACCGGATAGAATTATAGCTATTTCGTAAATGTAGTGTTCAGGATCTGAATTTTGAAAGCGGGAGATTGGGCCGATATACCTTACATTTTTGGGAACTGGTTTATAATGAGCCAGCTTTCCGGTCAAATTTGGTTCCTTTTCCACGTCAGGAACCCAACATTCCTGAAATTTTTTGAGGAATTTGAAATTTTGACGCCTTAAAGTATCGTCAATCCAACTATTCATTCCTGATAGGATAAAAAGCTGGTGTGTGATGAAAATTGACGGAATTTTTTTAGAATAAAAGCCGTATCGGTTGTCACTAATGACTGCATCGAACCGAAAATCACAAATAATTTTTTTTAACCATTTGTGTTCTTTGTGAAGAGCAAGCAGAATTTTTGGCACTTGCATTAAAATTTTTAATCCAAAAAGCCGTTTTGTTCCAGAATACTTTACCTCATATCCAGGAAGAGGTAAGAAATTCAAATCAGAAAATTCGCGGCTTAATATTTGCCTTAGATCAATATTGCCTCCGATCCACACTTCGCAGTTGAGAAATTGAAGCTCGCGGATGATTGGAATGCATCGTGTAAAATGTCCCAGCCCCCAGTCTAATGGCACAACTAAAATTCTTGGATTTTCCAGTTCTGTCGTGGGTTTTGAAGGTTGTTCAATTTTGCTAATATTTGGCCAATTTGCTTTTATACGACAATATTTTAGGAGGAAAATAGTTTATTTTACGGTGCCAAATTTTATGAAAAAGGTAAACTATAAAATATTTTTTTTCTTATTTTTATTGGCTTTAATCGTAGCCGGATGTGGCATATTTAAAGGTGGACAGAAAGGTTGCGGTTGCCCCAATAAGAAAGGCATGGTTGGTTATTAAAATCCTATAGTCATGAAGACTCCAAATCGAGATTTGCTTGTCCTGTTGCGAGATGAGTTTATGAGTGAACAGGCAATTGAACACGAGGTTGAACAACTGAATGAAATTTTATTTCATGTGGAATCAGTACGGAATTTTTGTATGGCCCATGAAATTGTTGACCTCAACAAGTACAAGATTCTATCAACTCACAAATTCATCGTACAGGTAGTTAAGCAAAAAGAACTTAAACCTTTTCAATTTATATCGAACAAGAATTAGTTCTACTCTTTCCTCTAATTTATTTCAATTTTGAAAGTGCTTTCCCTAAGTGTTCAATCATTTCAGGGATTTCTTCTTTTTTACAGGTACCTACACTCAATCTATACCAGCTGGAAGATCTGGAAGATCCAAAGGCATAAAAAGGAACTACAGCAAGCGATGCCTCATTCAACAAGTAGGCTGTAACATCAGATTGTTTTTCTAAAACATTTCCATTTGGAGTTCTTTTACCGGTCGCATCAACCTGAATCGTGAGGTATATTCCTGCTTGTTGTGTAATAGCATTTACAGGTAGTCCTTTTTCTTTTAAAGACATGAAGCCATTATAAATTCCCCGCAGACGAATTTCAAGTTCGGATTTAAAATGATGCAGGTATGCATCGATGTGATCATCCTGAAGTAAAAATTTTGCAACAGCTTTTTGTTCAGCCATCGGCGCCCAGGCACCGAGGTGCGACATAATTGCTTTCATTTTATTGATAATCGCAGCAGGCCCCAATGCCCATCCCACACGCACTCCTGTAGACGCGAAACATTTGCTGATAGCATCTATATAAATAGTGTATTCGCGCATTGCAGGGCGAAGATTCACGGGATCATAATGCCGGATATCACCGTAGGTAAGCAGCCAGTACATTTGATCATACATGAGATATAATTTCTTTTCGCCTTCACCTCTTCTGTTATTCTCTGCCAGAACGAGATCACAAATTTTTTCAAACTCCTTTTTATTCAAAGTGGTTCCCGTTGGATTTTGGGGTGAGCAAAGGGCCAGTATGGTTGCCCCTTTAATATGGGGTTCAACATCTGCGGCAGTAGGCATGAAATTATTTTCGGGAGTAGTTTCTACCGGACAATGTTCTCCATCAACCAAATGGGTATAGTGGTTATTGTTCCAGGACGGCAATGCATAAATTACTTTATCGCCTTTATCTGCAATTGATCTAAAGAGAGCATAAATGAGTGGCCTTCCACCAGAAGCTACCAATATTTCACTGACAGAATATTGCAGTCCTTCACGTTTGTTTATAAAAGATGAAATGGATTCTCTTAAATCAAGGTTACCTTCAGCTGCAGGATAATTAGTAAAGTGATTTTTATACGCTTCTATGATTTCATTTTCCAGTTGAATAGGAATAGGAAAGATCCTGGGATCAAAATCACCAACGGTAAAATTGTAAATTTTTTCTCCCTGTCTTATTTTTTCCCTGATGTCACCCGCCAGTTTTACAATTTCTGAACCAATTAAAGTCTCGGCCAAATGAGAAAGTTTTGGCTCTGCATCTGCAATTTTTGTATCCTGAATATTAGTGTTACCCATAATGCAAAAGTACAGGCATTGCCAGGAGCTTCCAACTTAATTTGCCGAACGGTTATTTTGAAAAATCGAATCATTCCAATGCAAAATTTGAATTCGATTTGAATTTTTTTCTGTACTTCTTTAGAATTCCGGCACTTACAAAACCAATAATAACTCCGGGAAGGATCCACAAAAGCCATGTAAGTGAACCGATCTTGAAATTCACAACAATAAATGCTGTAACCGTAGCGGCAAATGCGCCACCCATTCTGGCACCGTGTTTAAAAAGCCAAAATTGTTTATCAGTTGGTCGAACAAAATAACTCCGGAGATCTACAAACCCTGAATAAGCGCAGAAAGTTCCAAATGCTAATGGTACAATACCCCACATCCCACGACTAAGAAACCAGGTAAAACTGAAAACAATAAATGCAAGACCTGCCAACAGACCAATTACACTGATCATCCAGTCCAGAATGCCAGGTGTTTGATTTGCGTGTAGTTTTTTTAGAAACAGAATTCTGTACCCGGAGCAGGCAAGATAGTAGCTAAAAAAACCAACCATAAAGAGGAATGGAATGTTTTTTACAACGGAAATGAAAATCGCAGTATTAAACACGCCGGTCATACCATAGAAAAATATTTTTCCAGTCAGGCGATGTCTTTTGCTTCCTTTACGATTAATCATGGAAAATAGTCCTGTTCCGAGCGCTGCAAATCCACTAATAATGTGAACGATCAGCATAATTTTTAAAGTGATCTGCATATGTTCCGATTTTATTGCAGATCAAAATTGCTCTGAGGAAAATGGAGTTCCAAATGAGAGGGACGGCCTGCAGAAATTTGGGGTGAATTGCAAAGAATCCAGGTGAATTTTAATAGCAGGGGTGAATGGGAAGGACCGGATGCCCGATTTATGGTTCAACGGACAGCAATTTTTTGTTTTATTTCCTGAGTAAGGGATCGGGAAACAGGAATCAATTCATTGGTGCCTTCAAGATGTAATTTTATTCCCTGGGCATTTCCCGATGCATGAATTACTTTTTGCAAATTGACCAGGTAAGTACGGTGGCAGCGATAAATGGCGGAATATTTCGAAAGCTGCTCCTCCAAATTCCTTAGGCTGTTTCTGATTACTTTTTGTTGGATGGATCCTTTGTCCAGGTAAATAATCTTCACATAGTTGTCTGCAGATTCTATGAACAACAAATCATCTATATAAAGCGAAAAATTTTCCTTTTCATTTGAAGAAATGATTTCAATTTTTTGATGCGAGTATGTTTCTTTTTGAATGGATTCTACATTAATGCTGCTTTCGATTCCTTCTGCATCTTTTGTATAGCTACGGGTCAACTTCATTTGACGCAACAGAATCATTATGCTAAGTGGAAGAAATCCTACGGTAAATGTGATCCACAAAAAATTTAAGATATAGGATATTCTAAGAGTCGCATGATAATGGTATAAGCTGAAGACGATATTTCCTGATGCAACAAGGATCACACAGAAACTATCAAACAGAATTTCTTTCCAAACTGTCCAACGGGCTTCTACAAACCATGAAGGAAAGAGGGCGCGAATTCCAACGAGACAAATCACCAAAGTTGAAAAACAAATTAGTCCATAATAACAAGCCACGAGAAGAGTGGAAGAAAATTTTCCGGTTTCAATACCAAAGGGTCGAAAAATGAGTAGGAACAAAGAGACAAAGATTCCGAAATAAACTGCAGTGCGAAATCTTGCACTATAGGATTCTGATAATGGGAAAGGTTGTAACAGGATTTTTCGCATGTATATGCAATTTACCTGAAAATAGAAAAGCGGCCCTCCAAAGAACCGCCTTCCCTTGAACCGGATAAGTGAAGGGTTTATTTATTTTTTTTGAGCTTCATTATATTTTTTTTCGGCAGCAGAAGCTTTTTCAAAATCTAATACAACTCCATTTATGCAAAACCGCAATCCTGTTGGAGGTGGACCGTCATTGAATACATGGCCCAGATGTGATTTACATCTGCCGCACATTACTTCAGTTCTTTCCATACCGTAACTATTGTCTGGCGCATAAATGATACTTGTTTTGCTGATTGGCTCGTAGAAGCTTGGCCAGCCGCATCCACTTTCAAATTTTGTATCACTTTTAAAAAGTGCGTTTCCGCATACGGCACAATAATAGGTACCTTTTTCTTTTAGATTTTCCAGGGGGCTCGTCCAGGCTCTTTCAGTGCCCTTCATGCGAGCAACATTGAAAACATCTTCTGGCAGAACCTTTTTCCATTCTTCTTCACTCAGGTTCACTTTCGAAGTATCAGTTCTTGAGTAAACTTTATTTTTATCCATAGTTTTTGAAGTTGTGTTTTTTGCAGGTTGTGAAAAACTGCAGTTCCAAAATAACAAAGGTAGCAGCACAACCGACAGTAATCTTGTGACCATAATTTTGACTGGATTAATACAGCAAATTTACGATATAAGAGCCGTGGTGGATTGTCGTCTAACAGACATAAAACCAGTCTTTAACGTTTCATTCTAAGACATTTAAGTTTTGCAAGCGAATCAAAGAATTGTTAAAGGAATTTTAAAAGGATTCGATTATATTTGCCGTTCACCTAAGGTTTGTGGACATGTTCAATTTAATATTATTTGGCCCTCCCGGGAGCGGAAAAGGCACTCAGTCTGAAAGACTTATAAGTCAATTCGGACTCAAGCACCTTTCTACGGGCGACCTTCTAAGAAGTGAGTTGAGTCGTCAAACTCCGCTTGGGGTTGAGGCAAAGAGTTTTATGGACAAGGGTATGCTGGTTCCCGACGAGGTTGTGATTGGAATGATCAGTTCCGCACTTGACAGCAATCCGGAGGCCAATGGGTTCCTATTTGATGGATTTCCAAGAACTGAAGCGCAGGCCGAAGCATTGGATAAGTTGCTAAAGTTGAAGCAAACTGAAATCAGCCTGGTGCTTTCATTAATTGTAACTGAAGAAGAATTAGTGAAAAGATTGCTTGGCAGAGGAAAGACTTCGGGTCGAAGTGATGATGTTGACGAAAATATTATCAGGGCGAGAATTACGGAGTATCATAAGAAAACTTCTGCAGTGGCTGATTATTACAAAAAATTTGATAAGGTAGTTGAAATAAAAGGCGAAGGAACGGTCGATGAGATTTTTGATTCACTTTCTGCGGAAATTGAAAAAAGAATGTATATTGGTCAATAGAAATTTTTTTCAGCGCTAATGCGAACCAAAACCAACAGCGACTGAGCCTCCGTACCGGGGGCTTTTTTTATTTGGTTTGTGGTAAGTGGTTTATAGCTTTTGGTTAGTGACGTTCCCCTATGCGCACCGCGAATACAGATCCACCGACAACACTACATCGACACCTCACCCGGCTTAAATCTCATTTCCCACCCTTTACATGAATCATGACCACGCGTTGCTAAATTCATTATAGCTTCAACCCTACCCGCACACGATATCCAATCATCGCAACACCTGGCGCCCTTACCTGCAAAAAATGATGTCCTATTATCGCAATACCCAGAACAGCTGCCTTACCCGCAAAAAAACGATTTCCAATCATCGCTAAACCTAATATGCCTGCCGCCCCCCAACAAGAATCACGATGCCCGATCAGCCTAACTCTCATCCCATTTTCTCCCGGACACACCATCCGCCGATGGCGCCCTCCCTGCGCTGCTGCCCTCCCCCGCCACCACCTTTCCTGTAATTATAAAAAAGGATAGTCAGCAAATCATCAATTTGATTTTTGCACAGACATGATTTGGCATTTGAAATGCCTTGAATAGAGTACCTAGAAAACTCCAGACAAACATTAATGTAAAATCAGGGAACAAAAGCTACAAAATAATATTGAAAACTTTTGCCTCTCCAATTCTTGCGAGAATTATTATCACAATATGAATTCTTCATCACACAAAGATCCAACAACATCAATCCCAAAACAAAGGAGAATCAACTGAATGCTATGTGAAAATTCAGGAATTAGATCGTGATTTCATCAGTCCAAAATGCAAAGGAATTATTTTCTTGAAAGTTCTTTTGCTTTGGCCAAACTCTGATTTATCTGCCCCTGAACTTTTGAAACTTTTTCTTTTTCGTTGTTGTAATAATTTATTTTTTCTTCTTCCGTCTTACCTGCTTTATCAGGATCGAATCCATCCATCCAGGCATTCATGGCAGACTCTGCATTTTGTAATTCTAATAGAGCTGAGTCAAGTGTATTTTGAATAGAAGAATTAACTGCACTCTTATTTTTTATCGCACTTACTGAATCTTTCTGCTTCTTCAATAGCGTTTGATATCGCTCCAATTCGCCAAATTTTGCCATGGCTTCGTTGTGGCCATTCATTACTTCTTTATACAGACTGTCAGATTTAGATTTAGGCACGTTAGACATATTATCATGCCCTTCGTGATTTCCCGCACCTGTACAACCAAAGAGAAAAATAAAAATTGAAAATATGATGATGGTTTTCATTAATGCTGAGTTTTAATTAAAATTGAATTGGATCTAAAAAAATTCTTAGAATGAAAGGGAAGCATGAGCCATTCCCCTGAGTCCGGATTTGGTTTGACCTTCAGCAAATTTTTGAGTAACCGGAACCTGAACATTTCCTCCGACAGTAAATTTGCCAAAACTAATTTCAAGGCCTGGAGAAGCTGCTAATAAATATCCTCCGGTTTCAGGAACTGTTGATCCTTTAAGTGTATTTATGGCTGAGTTTTCAAACATTAATCCTGCATTTGGCAGAAATACAGTCTTAGTTGCGCTTAACGTATAATATGCAATTGTGCCGGCAGTAAATTTATTTCCGAATTTATAATCGTCTTTATTTTCAGTGTTGAGCTTATAATTTACAGTTGTGTTAAGACCAGCCTTTCCGAAGCGAACATTGTACATGGCATTAACCAGAAAATCTGTACTTCCGGAGCCTAGTTGCGAATTTGCAGCTGCTGCTACATCTGGATCATTTGGATCGATACTGAATTTTCCTGTGGCTAATTTAATTCCACCTCCGATCCAAAGCTGCTGGGAAAATGATTTTTTCTTTGAAGCTGTGAGATCGAATATTTTGTAATTCGCAAGCAGAGCTACGTCACCCATGCCCTGGAGGTTTTGAACCCCTTCATCGGAAGTCTGGTGACTTATATTGTACGGCAGAAAAGCCAGAACCTGCCATTTTTTTCCAATATTCCAACCACCCCACACTTCCAGGGTTTGATAAAAATCCTTACTGAATTGAGTTGGATCTGAAACGAGACGAGTATCGAAATTTCGGAATTGATAACGGACTCCAACAAATTTGCGGTCAAATTGAGGTAATAAGCCGATATAATAATTTCCTAAACCGCAGCCACAAATTTCGCAGGCATGCGTGGTAAAATTTAATGCGGTAACAAAGATTAAAAATGTAGCAAGCTTTTTCATGCTATTTATTGAGTAAGATATGTGAAACAATTGGGTTAAATGGAAGCAAGAGCAATTGGCCCTTCGTAGGATTCCATTTATTGGCGGGAGTAAGTACAACTTAGATAGCTTCGTGACAAATCAAAAACCGCAGGGCGGATGAAAAACGGAATTGGGAAATCCGCTGTATACTTCGCGATGAATTGCTAATGTAAAATTTGGATCAATAGAAGTAAATTGTACAATTTGAATCGTTGATGCTTCGTGGATATTAAAAGTTTCGGTCTTGTTTTCCAGCCTTGCTCCTGTGCTCTGCTGATTGTTTGATTCTCCCTGTTTCATTTGCTTTTTGAGAAAGCATTTTCCCTGGCAGCACGTAGAAGGTTTTGCTCTGTTTTCACAGAGCACTTTAGATATGTATTTTTGATTGAGATAAAAATCTATCACCGTCAGGGATTGACTAAAGCACTGGACGGTAAAAGCTACCGTAAGAATCAATGCTATCAATCTTTTGAACATGTTGGTTAGATGTGAATGCAAAGATAGAAGTATTTGTGGAGAGCTTTTATGATTGAAATCAGATTTGATTAATTTTATAATCACAATATTTTGCCATATGAATAAACTGGGGAATTATGTTTTAGGAAAATGGATTAATGGTGAAGGCGAAGGTCAGGCTTTATACAATGCAGTTAACGGTGATATAATCAATTACGCCTCAACGAAAGGTCTGGATTTTGGTGCTATCCTCGAATACGGAAGAAAAAAAGGCAGTGCATCGTTGAGCAAGTACAATTTTCATGAAAGAGGAAGAATGCTTCGTGCCCTGGCATTGCATCTGAGAAATCACCTTGATAAGTTTTATGAAATCAGTTATAAAACAGGGGCCACTAAAGCAGATAGCTGGATAGATATCGAAGGCGGAATAGGGAACCTCTTTTCATATGCTTCTCTTAGAAGAAAATTCCCAAATGAAAGATTTTGTTTGGATGGAGAGCCTCATATGCTTGGCAAAGGAGGCACATTTATGGCCCAGCATATTCTGGTGCCTAAAGAAGGAGTAGCTATCCATATCAATGCATTCAATTTTCCGGTTTGGGGTATGCTCGAGAAAATTGCAGTTAACTTACTGGCAGGGGTAGCCGCAGTTGTAAAACCCGCAACAATCACCTCCTACTTAACAGAAGCTGTTGTAAGAGAAATAATAAATTCCGCAATACTGCCTGAAGGATCCCTTCAGTTAATTTGTGGAAGTGCAGGTGATATTCTGGATCATGTTACCGCACAGGACGTTGTAACATTTACGGGCTCGGCTTCAACAGGTATAAAATTGAAATCAAATCCTCACATTCTCGCTTCGAATACTCCTTTTAATATGGAAGCCGATTCATTGAATTCTATTGTGCTTGGTGATGATGTAATTCCTGAAATGCCTGAGTGGAATATTTTCATAAAAGAAGTTAGAAGAGAAATGACTGTAAAAGCCGGACAAAAATGCACGGCTATCCGTAGAATTTTTGTTCCGGAAAATCGGCTTGAAGATGTTTACATCGCTCTGGGAAAAGCATTGAGTCAAACTCATATTGGCAATCCGCTCAATGAAAAAGTAAGAATGGGTTCATTGGCAGGACAGGAGCAGCGCAATGAAGTAAAGGCCCAGGTTCAAAAATTATTAGCAGGATCACAAATTGTTTATGGTTCGCTCGACAGTGTTGAATTGATAGATGCTGATGCAAAAAAAGGGGCATTCATGAGTCCGCTCTTACTAATGAATGAAACACCTTTCACTTCTGAAGCCGTGCATGAAGTGGAAGCATTCGGACCGGTTAGTACGCTGATGCCTTACAAAACTTTGGATGAAGCAACACAACTTTCTAAAAAAGGCAAAGGATCACTTGTTTGTTCTATTGTTACAGCAGATTATGATAAAGCCAGCGAATTTGTATTAGGTGCAGCAACACACCATGGAAGAATATTAGTGCTGAACGCTGAATGTGAAAAAGAAAGCACAGGATACGGATCACCTCTACCGCTCCTTGTGCATGGAGGTCCGGGCCGGGCAGGTGGTGGCGAAGAAATGGGCGGGGTGCGCGGAGTAAAACACTATATGCAAAGAGTGGCAGTTCAGGGATCACCTTCCGTTGTTACTGCAATTACACATGTTTACCAACCAGGCGCCATTACGAATGAAAATGAAAAACATCCGTTCAGAAAATACTTTGAAGAACTTGAAATCGGCGATTCCCTTGTTACGGCCAAAAGAACTGTAACGGAGGCAGATATAGTGAACTTTGCAAACGTAAGCTGGGACCATTTTTATGCGCATACGGATCATACCTCCCTGGAAGGAACTATTTTTGAAAAGCCGGTTGCCCACGGTTATTTTATCATGAGTGCCGCCGCCGGACTTTTTGTAGATGCCAAAAAAGGTCCCGTACTTTTGAATTATGGTATCGAGGAAATGAGATTTACAAAACCCGTATATGCCGGAACTACAATTGGCGTAAGACTCACCGTGAAAGAAAAGATCGACCAGGAAAAAAGAGAACCAACTGATGTGGCTAAGGGAATTGTAAAATGGCTCGTAGAAGTAACTGACCAAATTAATGAACTTGTTGCCATTGGAACCATTCTCACCATGGTAAAGAAAAAAAATCAGGACTAAAACCCGAGGTAGAAATGAAACAGGACATTAAAGGTGGATACGTTGAAGTAGAAACTCATCGTTCCATAACAACCATCGAATTTTTTCATCCTCAAGGCAATTCACTTCCTTCAAAAATTTTGGAAGATATCGCTCAGGAAATCCATAGTGCGGGTGTGCATGATGATTGTAAACTGATTATTCTGCGGTCAGGTGGCGACAGAACATTTTGTTCGGGCGCTTCATTTAACGAACTGGCATCAATAAGGACAGAAGAAGAAGGAAAAAAATTCTTCAGCGGTTTTGGTAACGTTATAAATGAAATGAGGCGCTGTCCGAAATTCATTATTGGGCGGATCCAGGGCAAATGTGTAGGTGGCGGGGTTGGACTTGCAGCTGCTGTTGATTATGCAATTGCTACAGAAGCTGCTGAAGTTAAACTCAGTGAACTGGCCGTAGGAATTGGGCCCTTTGTAGTTGGACCAGTTATTGAGCGCAGAATGGGAGTATCTGCCTTTACTCATATGGCAATTGATGCAACCATGTGGAGGAATGCAGAATGGGCAAGGAGAAAAGGATTATTTGCAGAAGTGCATCCGAATATAGAAGCAATGGATGAATCAATTGGCAGATTGTCGGCGCACCTGGTTCATTCCAATCCAGATGCAATGCATGAAATGAAGAAAGTATTTTGGAAAGGTACCGAGCACTGGGATGCGCTATTATTAGAGAGAGCAGCAATTTCAGGAAAGCTCGTATTGAGCGATCATACTAGAGAAGCAATTAATAAATTCAAAGCCGCGCTTTAGTATTTTTACTTCTCTCTTTCAAGGGTTCTCTTTGCATTCAGTAACTCAGCTTTTTGTTCCCTGGTAACTTCAGGATATGTGAAATTTAGTTTTTGAAATTCCATGTCAATGATACCCGCTATGGCAACTCTGGTAAACCATTTATCATCTGCCGGAACAATATACCAGGGGGCATATTCAGTTGATGTTTTGGTGATCATTTGCTCGTAGGCTTCCTGGTAATCGTCCCACCTTTCTCTTTCTTTGAGATCTCCCATCGAAAATTTCCAATTCTTCGATGGATCGTCGATTCTTTCAATGAATCTCTTTTTTTGTTCGCCTTTCGACAAATGGAGAAAAAATTTCAGGATAATGGTTCCGTTTTCTGCAAGATTTTTTTCAAAGCGATTGATTTGCTTATATCGTTCTTCCCAAAATTTATCATTAATGTCTTTCAGAGTTTTGATTTTAGGAAGCTTTTCACTCAGGATAAACTCAGGGTGAATTTTGGTGACCAGTACATTTTCATAATGCGAACGATTGAATATTCCAATTTCTCCACGGGATGGCAGTGCTATATAATGTCGCCAAAAAAAATCGTGATCTAATTCGGCCGAGGTTGGCACCTTAAAGCTGGTAACCTTTACTCCCTGAGGATTTAGACCCGACATCACATGCTTAATAACACTGTCTTTACCTGCAGCATCCATTGCCTGCAACACTATTAGTACACTGTATTCATCATGCGCATACAGTTTGTCCTGAAGCCTCGCGAGTTTTTTTATTCCATCCTGCAGAATCGTGGCACCCACGGATTTGCTCAGTTTAATATCCTTAAAATCTGTTCTGAATTTTTTTAGTGATACACGGGTTGAAGGCTTAATCTTCATCTTCTTTATATAACTCTGAAAATCGAATGCCATAAAACAAATTTTACTTCGGGAATGAGCTTATTAAGTTAATAAAAAAAGCAATAGGGACTTTACCACTATTGCTTTTCATTGAGGAGAATATGGCCCATTAAAGATCGTCGTATTCGTAGATCGGGTCAATATGAGTGCCGGGACTCATTTCAAATATGGGTTTGATAACTCCATTTTTCAAACGATAAACCCAACCATGCAGGTAAGGCCTGTTTTCATGTTTCCAGGCTTTTTGTATAGTTGAAGTCTTAGCTAGATTCAATACCTGTTCCCTCACATTAAGTTCAACAAGGAGATCTGCTCTTTCATCAGGATTTGTTACTGCATCCAATTGATCGCGATGAAGTCGGTATACATCCTTAATATTCCGCAGCCACTTATTTAAAACTGTTCTATAGTCGTGATTGTTCATAGCTGCTTTTATTCCTCCGCATCCATAGTGGCCACAAACAATAATATGCCTTATTTTAAGATGGTTCACTGCATAATCTATGACACTGCCCAGGTTCACATCCGTATTCACAACAAGGTTTGCCACGTTGCGATGTACAAATATTTCACCAGGATTGGTGCCAGTTATTTCATTCGCAGGAACCCTGCTGTCGCTGCAACCGATCCAAAGAAACTCCGGTGTTTGAATATGTTCCAACTTATTAAAATAAGTAGGATCCTCAGCTTCTTTTTCAGCTGCCCAGGCTTTGTTTTGTAATAATAATTTTTCGTATGAAAACATTTTATGTCGATTTTAAGTTTGCAAAAATATTAAGCATTGATCAATTGATGTTGTGGATTATACTGACTTCTTTTGATTTCCACCCTGATGTTTTTCAGAGGAGCGTGTTTCATAAAGTCATTAATTACTTCCACTATGTCCTTATCAATAAAATCAGCTCTTGTCGTATCGATTAAAACAGATGCATTCTCTGGCACCAGCTCCAGTTTATTTTTGATAATGGGTTTGTTCAGGAAAGATACGTCTTTACGCAAACGAACCAGCACCTTGTTTTCGTCATGCACAACCATTACTGAAGTTCTAAAATTACTGCGCATTACGTAAAATAATCCCACCCCTATTCCAATGAGTATGCCTATCAAAAGATCGGTAAATAAAATTGCTACAATAGTCACGAGAAAAGGCACAAATTGATCCCATCCATTTCTGTAGAATTCCTTAAATACTGCTGGTTTTGCCAATTTATATCCTGTGTAAATTAAAACCGCTGCTAAACCTGCAAGTGGAATTTTATTCAGGAGCCCGGGAATCATCGCAACACAAATCAGCAATAATATTCCGTGAAAAATAGTTGAGAACTTTGACTTCGCTCCGGCATTGACATTCGCAGATGTTCGAACAATTACAGATGTAACAGGTAATCCTCCTAATAATCCAGAAACAAAATTTCCTACTCCCTGCGCTTTAAGCTCGCGATTTGTCGGCGTTACTCTTTTATATGGATCCAATTCATCTGCCGCTTCAACATTGAGCAGGGTTTCCAGGCTCGCCACGATTGCAATCGTAACTGCAACTGTCCACACTTTTATGTTAGTGATGAACTGTAAATCAGGATGCGTAAAAAACGAAACAAATGATCCAAATGATTCAGCAACCGGAATGCTCACGAGGTGTCCATTTTTAAGTGACAAAGGTGATCCGGATTGAATCAGAAATTGATTTATTCCGACGCTTACCAGCACAACCACCAACGGTGCAGGAAGGAGTGCGAATATTTTCCATTTCTTCACCAGGAATTTTTCCCAAATAATTTGGATAAGAAGTGATGCAATTCCGATTACTGCAGCTGCAGGAGCAATAAAATTCAGAGCATTGAAAATTCCTGAAAAAGTATTCTCCTTATTGTTCTGAATAAAAGATTCATCTCCTTCGAAATTGGCATCATAACCCACAAGGTGAGGAATTTGTTTTAGGATAAGTGTCAGTCCGATTGCTGCCAGCATACCCTTGATTACACTTCCCGGAATGTAGTCACCAATAATCCCGGCTTTTGCAAAACCTAAAATGATCTGTATAATACCCGCGAGAGTTACGGCAAGAGTAAATGCTTCGTATACGGGTAATTTCCCGATTCCGCTTGCAACAATCACCGTTAAACCTGCTGCAGGTCCGCTCACACTAAGATGTGAGCCGCTAAATGTTCCAATGATAATTCCACCAACAATACCAGCAATAATTCCTGAAAAAAGAGGTGCTCCCGATGCCAGTGCAATTCCGAGGCAAAGGGGCAATGCAACAAGAAAGACCACGATGGAGGCAGAAAGATCGCTTCCAGCGTTCTTCAAAATATTTTTCATCAGTAAAAAAATTTTCCTGTAAATAATATCGCGTACGCGCAAATGCTTTTGCTCATACATGGTACGCAATTGTCAATAAAAATGAATTAGTTTGCCTTAATCAGCAATTGGGAGGGGGAGTTTGAACTTCGCTTACAGGATTAGATGGAATTGTTTCTGCCAAATCAACAAAATGTGAAGGGGAGAGAGAAGAAAGTAATCCGAGAGATTCCATTGCATCAAAACAAAATAAATTCTTACACTGGTCATTGGAAAATTTAACCTTCCCTCCACCATCGGGAGAACCATGTGGAATTTCTTCTGTGAGTTGATTAGATGAAAGCAGGGCGCCTACCTGCATTACCGGCAAGAGTTGCACCGATAAAACCAGAATCAGGAAAACATTTATGATTTTCTTTCTTACCATCGGGATCGCGAAGATACATAGTAATCGCAGAGAATATCAGAATATTGCGTTAAGAAATTAATTTAGTATTTAGTACCTAGTACCTAGTACTTAGTACCTAGACTAATACAAAATGTTCAAATGATTTAATCTTTAGCGAGGTAACTTTTAACCTTCAACCTTCAACCTTCAACATTCAACCTTAAATGTGCAGCCCACCACAGACGCTGATAACTTGTCCGGTAATATAGCTGCCCATGTCACTGGCGAGGAAGAGAACTGCATTCGCAATGTCCTCACCTGAACCAAAGCGGCCCAGGGGAATTCCTAATTTATATTTTTCTGCGCTTTCACCTTCTTTCAGATAACTGGTCATGTCCGTTTCTACAAAACCAGGAGCAATAGCATTGCAACGAATGTTTCGGCTACCTAATTCTTTCGCAACACTTTTTGTGAAACCAATGATGCCCGCTTTGCTTGCTGCATAACTGCTCTGGCCCGCATTTCCACTCAAACCAATTATGGAACTCATGTTGATGATGCTTCCACTTTTAGCTTTCATCATTGGTCTGATAACCTGCTTGGTCATATTGAATACACTCTTCAAATTAATATTCATCACTTCATCCCACTGGTCGGCGGTCAATCTCAATAATAAATTATCTTTTGAAATGCCTGCATTGTTTACGCAAATATCAACTGAACCAAATTCTTTAAGAACATCATTCACTAAAGTTTCGCATTGAGCGAAATCACCTGCATTGCTTTTATAACCTTTGGCTTTTACACCCATTCCCTTCAGTTTGTTTTCCAGCGCTTCACTTTTTGCAGCACTGCTATCGCTCACATAAGTAAAAGCAATATGGGCTCCCTGCTCAGCAAGTTTAATCGCCACGGCTTCGCCAATTCCACGGGCAGCTCCGGTTACAATGGCAACTTTATTTTCGAGTAATTTCATTTCCTTAGAATTGAGTGATCCAAAATTTTGCGCAATATAAGCAGGCTTGAAGAATTAACTGCTTTAAAACCTCAGGGCGAGGATTTCTTCCAGGTATTTTCTTTCATTGCTAAGTCGGGGCACCTTGTGCTGACCTCCCAATTTTCCCTTGCTTTTTAGCCAGTTACTAAACAAACCTTTCGGTGTGGCATGAACGATCGGACTGCGAAGTGCTATGTCTTTATACCGCTTTGCTTCGTAATCACTATTAGTATTTTGAAGCGCTTTGTCCAGCTCTGTCACAAATAAATCCAGGTTATCAGGTTCTTTCTCAAATTCAATCAGCCATTCATGGGCTCCGTTGCTGCTTTCGGAAAAATATACAGGTGCAGCTGTATAATCATTTACAACAGCTCCGGTTTTAAAACAGGCGGTTGCTATCGCTTTATCTGTATTGTCAACAATTACCTCTTCACCAAAAGCATTGATATAATGTTTTAACCGTCCACTTACTTTTATTCTGAATGGGTTTAGTGATGTAAACTGAACTGTATCACCCAACATATACCTCCACAATCCACCATTGGTGCTAATCACCATTGCATAATTTTTTCCTACCTCAACTTTATTCAAGCCAACTGTAAGTGGATTGGTTTTACCATATTCTTCTGCTGGCATGAATTCCATAAATATGCCGTGATCTACAAAAAGAAGCATACCTTCTTCAGTGGGACTGTCCTGCGCCGAAAAAAATCCTTCACTGGCATTATACATTTCCAGGTAATGAATTTTTTTTCCAATGAGATGTTGAAACTGATCTTTATAAGGAGAGAAAGAAACTCCGCCGTGTATATAGAGTTCAAGGTTAGGCCAGACTTCACCGATATTTTTCTTACCGGTTATTTCCAAAATCCTTCTAAACAAAACGATCGTCCAGGTTGGAACACCTGAAATGGATGTAACATTTTCTTTGATGGTTGTTTCAGCAAGTTTTTCAATTTTCGTTTCCCATTCATCCATCAGGGCGATTCCGAGTTCCGGTGTTCGAATCCAGTGTCCCCACATTGGAGAATTTTGGAGCAGTACTGCGCTTAGGTCTCCGTAATGGATTTCGTTATTGAGTTGGTGAATAGTATGACTTCCTCCAATTACAAGTCCTTTCCCCGTGAGTAGATCTGAATCCGGATTAAAATTGTAATAAAGTGTGAGCACATCTTTAGCAGCTTTGTAGTGGCAATCTTCAAGAGATTCTTCACTAACAGGAATGAATTTGCTTTTTTCACTGGTAGTTCCACTACTTTTTGCGAACCAGTAAATGGGCGTGTTCCAAAGAACATTTTGTTCACCTTCCATCATTCTTTGTATGTAAGGTTTCAAATCTTCATACTCGTGAATGGGAACTGCCTGTTTAAATTCGTGAGTGGAGAATAATGAAGAGAAATTATGTTTTCTTCCAAATTCAGTGTACTGTGCCGATGTAACCAGGTCCTGCAACACTTCCCGCTGCGATGCAACGGGATGTTGCATCCATGCTTCAATGCGCCATAGTCGCATTCTTGCCAGTTGCGATATTGCAGGGCTCAATAGCTTCATACTCTACAGGCAAAATAGGCAAATTACTTTAAATGGGAATCAGTGATGCGACAGCATTGAAGGACATGCTTTCGGGGCAACCAGATATATTTCCCGGCGGGATTGTGGTTATTGCAACTTTGTAGCCAAATTTACTGATTGCTTTTGGCTTCTTCGTGTAAATAATCCTTCCTTTTTAGTTCGAAATTTTTACCCAGGTATAATCTTCTTACCTGTTCATCATCTGCAAGCTCTTCTGCAGTACCGTGTTTGAATATTTTACCTTCTATTAGCAGGTAAGCCCTATCGCAAATAGAGAGTGTTTCATTTACGTTATGATCCGTGATAAGGATACCGATATTCTTATATTTCAATCTTGCTACAACGGCCTGAATGTCTTCCACAGCAATGGGGTCGACACCAGCGAAAGGTTCATCCAACAGGATGAATTTGGGATCTACAGCAAGTGCCCTTGCAATTTCTGTCCTTCTTCTTTCTCCGCCACTGAGGGAATCTCCATTGTTTTTTCTAACGTGATGAAGCCGAAACTCACTAAGTAAATCCTCGAGTTTCTTTTTTTGCTCATCTCTGCTCAAATCTGTCATTTCCAAAACAGCTGAAATATTATCCTCAACCGTAAGCTTGCGAAATACAGAAGCTTCCTGTGGAAGATAACCAATCCCCATTTGGGCCCTTTTATACATGGGCATTTTGGTAATATTCATGTCATCAAGGAAAACTTCACCCTCATCAGGCTTAATTAAACCCACCACCATATAAAAAGTGGTTGTTTTTCCGGCACCATTCGGACCTAAAAGGCCCACAATTTCGCCTTGCCTAACCTCTACGGATACATGGTTTACCACGGTGCGGTTTCGATATCTCTTTACGAGATTGCTGGTATGAATTGTAAGGTTCAAATCCTGTCTGTTTAAGCAAAAATACAGGTTCAAAGGAATTAGTCTTGCAAGCTCGCCATAGTTTAATACTATTTTTGGAATGCTCCGTTTGAACTATGTTTGCAGCCTATTTTTAGGCTTAATCACAGGAATGTAGAATGAAAGTAACCGAGCATCTGAAAACGGCTAAAGACACTTTAATTTCTTTTGAAATATTACCTCCATTAAAAGGTAAAACCATTAATTCCATTTATGATCACCTGGATCCCCTGATGGAATTTAAGCCCAGTTTTATTAATGTCACCTATCATAGGGCAGAACACACTTTTAAGAAAAAGTCGGATGGCACTTTTGATAAAGTTGAAGTGCGGAAAAGACCTGGAACCGTAGGTATTTGTGCCGCTATTATGAACCATTATAAAATTGATGCTGTTCCCCACCTCATTTGTGGTGGCTTTACCAAAAGGGAAACTGAAGATGCACTAATTGACTTACACTTTCTTGGGATTGACAATGTTTTAGTGCTAAGAGGTGACGCTGCAAAAAATGAAACCTATTTTGAACCTGAGCCTGACGGTAACCGCTACGCGATTGACCTTCTAAAGCAGGTGGGTCATCTTAATAATGGCATTTACATAGAGGACGATATCCGCAATGGATTTCGAACAGATTTTTGTATGGGTGTTGCAGGATATCCCGAAAAGCATTTTGAAGCACCAAACCTGGCTACAGATTTGCGTTATCTGAAAGCTAAAGTTGAAGCAGGTGCAGAGTATGTGGTTACTCAAATGTTTTTCGATAACAAGAAATTTTTTGACTACGTTAAAGCCTGCAGAGATGCAGGAATTGATGTACCTATCATACCCGGACTGAAACCTATTTCCTCCAAAAAACAGTTGAGCGTTATTCCAAGAACATTTTATGTTGACATTCCAACGGATCTGAGCAATGAAATCATGAAATGTAAAACTGATGAAGATGTTGAACTGGTAGGAGTAGAATGGCTCACCCAGCAATCTCGCGAGTTAAAAAAATCCGGGGTTCCGGTATTGCATTACTACACGCTAGGAAAATCAAAAATGATTCGCGACGTGGTCAAGGCAATTATATAGCGTCCTGGCGATCCTTCACCTGCTACGCCTTCGCGAAGCTATGACTAAGCAAGTCCCGGAGAAGTCACGTATAGCGTGACGATGGCGGGCGTCTTAACATGAAATTCTTCATTTCTTTATTAAGGACTGTAGCACTTTTTGATTGACAACTACAGGATATTTCTTTTTCAGTTGTGCAATCCATTTTTTTTCCAGTTCACCCTGGTAATCGTTGATCACAAGACCTTTCGCCTCATCAAAACTCCTTTTTCCAGGATTGGTATAAACTCTGATTACATAAACAAATGTGGCTGAGCTGTCCTGATCATTTACCAGCAATGGGCTCAACATTCCGGGTTTGATATCAGCAACATTTGCTGCGGGTATTTGAGTCAATTCAAATCTGGCAGAATCGGCAATTACTTTTCCGTTTGAAATATCAGCCTGTACTCTCCAGTTTTTGGCGATATCTGAAATATCTTTTCTCACTTCTACGGCAGACTGGCGATCACTCGTAGTAAAGAAGATGGCATCAGCGCTCGGTCCCCACACATATTTATCTTTATGTTGAACAAAATATTTTCTTATTCCTGCGGTATCCGAAGAAGATTTGCTCCACACCTGTTTCTCCATCACTTCAAATAATAAATTGCCTTCTTTAAATTCATTTAACTGAGCCCTGAATTCAGGATTGTAATCGTCAAGATGTTTGCGATAATATTCGCGACCAGTAAGTATGGTAAATTTTTCAAGCAGTTCGCGGTAGGGTAATTTGGCTTCTTCCGGGGAAGTTGTTTTTATACTTCTTGCATAAGGAAACCATTCAATTGCTTTTTTATTTGTCCTGGCAAAATAGAATAAAACAGTTTTGTCATTAATATTTTTTACAGGTATAACACTGCTCTTCAAAACAAAACTATCAGTAGCCAGCCAAAGTGCTTTCTCATCATAAACAGCTTTTTTGTAACCAATCATTTTCAGGACCTGTAAATCGAATAAATGATTTGCAACCTGAATCCGGCTATCCTTCATTACCTGGTCGCGAAACAAATTATTTGCCTGTGCTGTGTCTGTTGGTGGCGGTACTCTACCCAATCTTTTCAAAATGTGTATTCCATAAGATGTTTCGAGGGGTGGTGTAACATCGCCATTTTGTTTGAGACCAAAAGCCGCAGTTTCAAAATTCTCATCGAATTTTCCAATGCCAAAATCAGGCATAACACCGCCTGTCAGGTATCCATTCCTGTCAGTACTGAATTGTTTTGCCAGTGCTTCAAATGATCCACCTTTTTGTATAACACCGTAAATAGAATCGGCGAGATGGCGAAGTTTTTGTTTTTCTTCGTCAGTAGGATTTGGAGTATAGGAAAGCAAAATCTGGGCAGCTTTCATTTTGCCATATGCAGGCCTCTCACCCAAATTGTTCAAAATATGGTAACCCGATCTGCTTCTGTAGGGAACAGAAAATTTTCCAGGCGCAAGGTTGTAAGCAATATTTTCCAGGTCATAAGGCAAAGAAAATACGGTGATGTAACCAATATCTCCTTTATTTTCTTTTACGCTGGGGTCAAGCGAATATTTAACCGCAACGGTTGCGAATTCTGCGCCTTGTTTTAGCTCGTTGTAAGCTTTCTGAATGGACTGATATGCTTTTGTTGTATCAGAATTTTTATTTGACATGTAATTCGCGATCGGATTTCTCACAAAGCTTGCATCAAATGGAATAAAAATATGAGCGATGTGAATGTCTTTCTGACTTCGCACATAAGCTTCTTTCACCAGCGCATTAACGACTTTATCTTCAGTCATGAATCCGTTTTCAATCTGCCGGCGAAAATTCAGTAAGTCTGCCTGTTGGTTTGGAAGTGTGTCGAGCCTGAGGTCTTTAGCAGCCTGAACCTTGAGCTTAAAGTTTATAAAGAGATTGAGATATTCATTTAGTGCTTTGGCACTATAATCATTAGTGGGATTGTTTTTCGCATAGGCTCTTTCAAATTCTGATTTATCAACCTTATACTGACCGTAAGTAAAAAGAGTTTGACTATTCGAAGCGGAGGCGAGAAATACGCCACACAAAAGAACTATCAATTTTTGCATAGTCTATTGGATATAGTTAGTTGGTTTTTTTCTCTTTTTTCATTTTTACATCAAGGAATTCGTCGAGTTGTTCGTAGTTCAACTTTTTTGCGATGATGTTTTTGTTTCCATCGAGCAGATAAAGCATCGGAGTTTGGTACACATCGTACAACTGTTTGTAACTGGGTCTGCCTGCGTTATAGTCGGCATCGTGGGCAGCCTGTGTTTGATAAACGTGTATCCAATCTTTCAAATTGTGCTCCCTGATATACTTCAGCCAGTTCTCTTTTCCTCCGTCTACCATTACTCC